>JBDTIP010000135.1:0-3977 GCA_039936295.1 Gemmatimonadaceae bacterium | reverse complement strand
GGCGGCGCGGGCCGTGGCCGCCGCGGGCCGGGCGACCTCGAATAGGTCGCAAGCGGCGCCGCGGCATGCAGAATGGGCTCTCGCGGTTGCGGGGGCCAATTCTGCTTTCGTACTTATCGCAGCACTGACGGTGCGTACCGTTCGCGCCACACCGCGACGCGCTGCAGAACGTCATCGACTGTGATACGCGGCATACGTCCTGGTCGGTTCTCCATCGTCGCGACGTAATCGCGGCCGTCATCTGCGTACGCGTCGATCATCAGGTCGTGAAACCGCCGATACGGTCCCGTGCGCTTTGGGTTGGTGTAGCCGAGTAGCGAGACAACAGGGCGATCGAGTGCGACGGCCATGTGCAGGGGACCTGTATCTGGCGCGAGCACGAGTGCGGATGCATCGATGATGCTGATAAGTTTGCGGAGCCCGCTGCCGAGCTCGGAGCGAATCGGCACGGATGCCTGCTGCATGATGATGCGTTGCGCTTCGAGCTCGCGCGGTGAGCGCCCGCCAACCAGGACCGGCTGCAGGCCAAAGTCGGAATACAGCGAATCACAGACCGCTGCCCAGCGCTCTGGTATCCAGTCTTTCTGCGGCTTGCTGGTCGCGATTACTACGGCTGCAACGGGCCGCTCGAAGCCCGAGATCCACTCGGACTGCCACGCACGCTCTGCGGCCCACGGGCCGATGTTCCATTCCAGCGGCGCGTAGGGCACGCCGAGGTATTCGAGGAATTCGAGATATTGGTCCTGAACGTGTCGTATGGGCCGCGCGGGAATTTTGCGGTTGGTGAACAGCCAGTTGAGATCGCGCGCTCGCGCACGATCGAAGCCAAGCTTGATAGTGGAATCCGCGAGCGCCGTGACGATGCCGGCCTTGAAATACACCTGGAGATCTATGAGAACATCGAACTCGCGTTCGCGCAGTCGTGGGCGTATGTCGCTGAATGCGCGAATGCCGCGCGAGCGATCGAACTCAATGATTTCATCGACGCATGGATGACCACGCACCATACTGGCCGGAAGGGACTGGAGCACCCACGAGATGCTGCAGGCGGGCCTGTGCCGCTTGAGCGCGCTAACCAGTGGCAGGGCATGAACCACGTCGCCGGCGGCGGACATGAGCATGATGCATATCCGGTCCAACCGCAAATCGGCCCTGCTCACGCTGGTTGCGCCGCCGCGGCGAGAGCGAGATACGACATGTCCTCGTCGGACAGCGCATCGTTGCGCGGTGCGAGACGCGTCCGCCACTGGCGCAGCGACCGCATCAGGCGCTCAATGTTGGCACGGGCAACGAGCGGATCGCCCGGCACGTGAAAGTGCACTCGGTCCACGTCCAGGACGTGAGCTATGTAGCCGTCGTCGGCGGATGTGATAAGTACGTTCTTCAGGTTCAGGTCCGGATGTTGTGCACCGGTTGCGGTGAGGCGTGAAAGCAGCCGCGCCACGGCATCGAGAATTGGATGACGCTGCGCGTCATTGCGTACATCACCAAAGACCGCCGAAAGATCGGCGCTGCCCTCAACGAACCGCGTAACGACATCGGCGCGCCGGAAAAAACCGCCGGCGGGGTAAGTACCAACAGCTAGCACTTCGGGGGTAGGAACGCCTCCAAGGCGTAGCCTGAACGCGGCGGTCAGCTCGCGCGCCACGCGTGTCGGTGGCAGGAACCGGTCGTGCAGTATTCGTCCAGTGTATCCTCCACGCATCACATGGCGAACAGCTACTCGCCCCGAGAGCGGTGGGAAGGTGATCGCGTAGACTGGAGCGCGTCCCTGAAACACCAGGGCATCAGCTGCCTTGGCGGCGTACGAATAAAGCGTGTCATGCTCCAGTATTTCCCGTGCGGCATCCGCGAGTACGCGCGCGACGAGTACGTTCGCACCGTTGACGCTGACGTGTTCGTAACCCGTGATCGGAATGAGGTCAGACATCACGCTTGATTCCGGCCCGCGGTTGCGAGCGCCGTGGTGCCGGCACGGACCTGCGCGATCGCCGTCAACAATGCGCGCGCCTTGTTCTCCGTCTCACGCCATTCCATTTCCGGTACAGAGTCGGCGACGATGCCAGCTCCCGCCTGCACGGATGCTGTTCCGTTTGCGATCACGCACGTACGAATGGTGATCGCAAGGTCCACTCGCTCGCCGCCCCACGCGATGTAACCCACCGCGCCAGCGTAAGCGCCGCGGCTATGTCGCTCTAGCTCGTCTATGATCTCCATCGCGCGCACCTTTGGCGCTCCGGTCATTGTTCCGGCAGGAAACGTCGCGCGCAGCACGTCAGCGAGACCCACGTTGGCCCGTATCCGTCCATCAACCTGACTGACGATGTGCAGCACGTGTGAATACTTTTCCACGCACATGAAGTCGCTGACGTTGACGCTACCGTATTCGGCGACGCGTCCGACGTCGTTGCGGCCGAGGTCGACGAGCATTACGTGCTCCGCGCGCTCCTTCTCGTCGCCGAGCAGCTCGGCGCTCATCTGCTCGTCCTCGATCGCCGTTCGGCCGCGCGGCCGCGTGCCCGCAATGGGCCGCACAGTCACCTGTCTCTCCGCCAGACGCACGAGCAGCTCGGGTGAGCTTCCAACGAGCTCCGTGCCGTCGAGGTCCAGATGGTACATGTACGGCGACGGATTAAGCGCACGGAGCGCGCGATACAGATCGGTGCTGTCAAAGTCGTGCTCCACGTCGATGCGGCGCGCGAGCAGGCACTGAAAACAATCGCCAGCGCGAATGTATTCCTTGATGCGCTCGACATCGGCAATGAAGCTCTCGTGACGGTAGTTGGAGACGCCAACCGCCGCTTCGCTGGCGCTCCCGAGTGATAGCGGCTCAAGCGGCGACGGATCAAGCAATCGCTCAGCCATTGAGTCGAGCTCGTGCTGCGCCTCGTCGTACAGCGCGCGCAACTCGTTCTCGTTCACACCCGTCGGTGTGGGCACTGAAACAATGAGCCGTCCCTGGGAACGGAGATTGTCAATCACCACCATGCCGCGCGTGAAGACGAACAACGCGTCTGGAATGTCCAGCTTCTCCTGCGGAGGACTGGGCAGGGACTCGATGGCACGCACAACGTCGTAGCCCAGGTATCCGACGGCGCCACCCCAGAACGCGCCGAGCTCGGGGACCCGTGCCGGCTCGAATTCCGTTACAAGGCGCTCGAGGTCCGCGAGCGGGTCTGCAACCTCGCGACCTGCGCTCCAACCGTCCAGAACGGACCAGTCCGACACGCTCCCGTTCGACAACGACCACGCCGCACGCGGTTCCGTACCCATGAAGGTGTAGCGCGACCACGTCTCGCTCCCAGCCGGAGCCGACTCCAGCAGGAATGCGAAACCGCCGCGCCGCAGCTTGGCGAACGCCGAGACGGGCGTGTCGATGTCCAGCAAGACGTCGCGCCAGACCGGTACCAGGCCAGCAGACGCAGCGTACGCTCTGAAACGGTCGAAATCCATGCGTTAAGTTGAGGGATGAAGCGCACCATGACAACGGGGTTGGTAATTCTTCTTGCTCCCGTCGCCGTGGCCGCCCAGGAATGGAATTCGCCGCGTGCCGAAAGTCTCGCGGCTCACGCCACCCAAGTCAGGGCCGCCCAGCTCAGCGATAGTGGGCTAAAAAGCTATAAGGCGGAGGCGATGGGGTATCTCACCTTCCTGGCGCAGCTCGGCAAGGGCTTCCCGACTCCGCCCAAGATCGTCCGCGCCGACCAGATCGCGTCGGATATCTACTGGAAGGCCCCGTCCTTCAGCAAACAGTTGATCGAGGGGCGGCGCGATACGCTGGTACTTCCGACCGACATCAACTATCACCGGGACCATCTCGGGATAGTGCAGAACAACTTTCCCAGCATCATCCGGATCGGCGATGGCGATGAGGTGCGCGACGTGCCGCACCCTTTCTCGGCGGCCGGCCTGCACGACTACGATTTCGCAATTGGCGATTCGCTACAGATCAGGCTCGGCGACCGCACGCTCGACGT
>JBDTIP010000134.1:0-5550 GCA_039936295.1 Gemmatimonadaceae bacterium | reverse complement strand
CGTGGAGCGACGGTGCGAACATCGGCGCCCGTTGAGGGGAGCGCCGACGCAGCGGCGGAGACTCTCGCGGAGCATGCGCCGATCGTCCGCGCGCTGCGTCAGCGGTTCGAGGCGCTTCGCGCGCGTCGGATCCGGCTTCCGCGCCAGCGCGATGGCGACGAGCTCGATCTCGCTGCGTGCGTGAGCGCGTTGGTAGACATCCGGACGGGCAATCCATCGAGTGGCCGACTATACGTGGACGTGCGTCCGGCGCGGCGCGCGATCGCAATCTCGATACTCGTCGACGTGAGCGGCTCGACGGCTCAGCTCATAAGCGACGGACGTCGCGTGATCGATGTGGAGCGTGTCGCCCTGCTTCTGGCGAGCGAGGCACTCGATGCAATGGGTGACCGGTACTCCATTCTCACCTTCTCGAGCAACGGCGCGGCAGACGTACGTGTCACGCATGTCAAGGATTTCGCTGAACCGAACGGTAGCAAGGTGAGACAGCGGATCAACGCTATCGAGCCGCACGGCAAGACCAGACTCGGCGCTGCCATCAGACACACGTCCGCGCAACTGGCGCGGCAGCCGGTGAGCCACCGATTGCTCCTCTTAATCTCCGATGGGAAGCCGATGGATACAGACAGATACTTCGAGCACTACGCCGCCGAGGACACTCGTCAGGCGATAATTGAAGCGCGGGCGGCGGGAGTGCATACGTTCTGTCTCACGGTGGACCGTGCGGAAGGATCTGAATATCTGGCGCACATCTTCGGGCCGGCCGGACATACGATACTGCGCCAACCGAATCAGTTGCCGTTCGCGCTGTTGAACGGAGTGCGGCAACTAATGACGCCTTGATGGGGAAACGGGAAATAGCACGACCGATCGCTACGCATTGAGGCCGTCCGGATTGCGCTCCTGAGTCCAGTCGGCATTTTATAGATCTTCTGGATCTTCAAGCGCTTTGGTGGAAAAGTGCTCAGGACCGAGACGCCATGAATTTGGCGGTCCACTGGCACACTCTGGACGGGGGAGCGTAAGTCATGACTGGAATACGGCTACTGGTAGGTACGCGGAAAGGCGCATTCGTTCTGACGTCGGACGGGGCGCGGAAACATTGGAACGTCAGCGAGCCCCATTTCGCGGGGTGGGAAGTGTATCACGTGAAAGGCTCGCCGGTAGATCCCAGCCGGCTCTACGCGTCTCAGTGCAGCGGCTGGTTCGGGCAGCTTATCCAGCGATCCAGCGATGGAGGCAAGAGCTGGGAGCCGGTGGGAAACAAGTTCGAGTACGACGGCGTTCCAGGGACCCATCAGTGGTATGACGGTACCCCCCACCCGTGGGAGTTCAAGCGTGTGTGGCACCTGGAGCCGTCACTGACCGACCCGGACACCGTCTACGCGGGCGTCGAGGATGCAGCGCTGTTTCGTTCGACAGATGCCGGCGCAACGTGGCAGGAGCTCTCAGGTCTCAGAGGCCACGGGTCGGGACCCGCGTGGCAACCCGGTGCGGGCGGGATGTGCCTTCACACCATCATCCTGGATCCGAGCAACGACCAGCGCATGTTCATCGCCATCTCCGCAGCGGGCGCGTTCCGCACGGACGACGGTGGCGCCACCTGGCGTCCCATCAACCGCGGCCTTCATTCGGCGTACATTCCCGATCCGAACGCAGAGGTTGGTCATTGCGTGCACCATGTCGCGATGCACCGCGCACGTCCGAATGTGCTGTTCATGCAGAAGCATTGGGACGTGATGCGCAGCGATGACGCCGGCGATAACTGGCACGAGGTGAGTGGCAATCTGCCGACCGACTTCGGCTTTGTAGTGGACGTCCACGCGCATGAGCCTGACACTGTCTACGTCGTTCCCATCAAGAGCGATTCGGAGCACTTTCCGCTCGACGGGAAGTTGCGCGTGTATCGCAGTCGCACGGGCGGCAATGAGTGGGAAGCGCTCACCAACGGCCTGCCCCAGCACGATTGTTATGTGAACGTGTTGCGCGACGCGATGGCAGTCGACACACTGGATTCCTGCGGCGTCTATTTCGGAACCACAGGCGGCCAGGTGTACGCATCACCCGACGCCGGCGACAGCTGGTCTGCGATAGTACGGGATCTTCCGCCGGTGCTGTCGGTGGAAGTTCAGACACTTGCATGAGCTTGGCGTGATACGAGTCTCACTGCCAGCGCAGCTTCGCCGCCTGGCACAGGTCGGCAGCGAGCTGGAGCTGCACGTTGACGGAGCACCCACTCAACGCTCGGTGCTCGATGCGCTCGAGATCAGCTATCCCATGTTGTGCGGGACGATTCGTGATCAAGTCACCCAGGAGCGCCGCGCGTTCGTGCGGTTCTTTGCATGCGGACAGGATCTCTCACACGAGCTGCCTGACGCGCCACTGCCCGACGCCGTAGCGTCGGGACTGGAGCCGCTGCTGGTGGTGGGAGCGATCGCTGGCGGTTAGCGCAACGAGAGAACAACAGAGAGGGCAACACGGTCAGATACCGTCTTGAAATGCAAGGCTACGCATCGGGATTCCCATGCCGAAGTAACATTACCAAGCCAGGCCAAGTTACCGTTCGGAATCAATTAACGCGATTCAGAGTGCCTCAGAGCTGCGCCCGGACCCAGTAACACAGTGCGTCGCGTGCTCTGCCAAAGTTGCTCCGTGCCTCGAGCGTGGCTAGCTCGATGTGCACGCACTGCTGTAGATCGGCAGCGAAGGCGCGTTCCATCTCTGTTGCGATTCCCGAATCGGCAACCACTACTCCGAATTCACTATTGAGCGCGAATGAGCGCGGATCGAAGTTGATTGATCCGACCAGGCTCACAGCGTCGTCAACCGTCAACGTCTTGCAGTGGATCATCGTGGGCTGATACTCGTAGATGGCGACGCCACCAGCGAGCAGCGTAGGCCAGACGTGCCAGCTCGCGTGCCGCACGATCGGCATGTCGTGATACGGCCCGGGCACAATGACCTTCACATCTACGCCGCGGGCCTTCGCTTCACACAATGTCTGGACAAACGCCGGTGTTGGTACGAAGTACGCGTTCGTGATGTGGAGTGAGCGAGTTGCGCCGGCAATGCAGGCGGCCATCGTGCGCTGCGCGGCGGAGGAGCCGTTTGCGGGTGTGCTCACCACGGCGCACGCTTTCATCTCACCGGTCGAGTCGAGAATGGGGTAGTTCCGAGCGTTAAGGAGCAGTTCGTCTGTGCACTGATTCCAGTTATCCGCGAACGCGGCCTGCAAACTGGACACTACCGGTCCAGTAAGACGCACGTGGGTGTCGCGCCAGTTCTTGGGAGCCTGCGCGTGTCCGGACCATTCATCGGCAATCCCCACGCCGCCGGTAAAGCCAACTACGCCGTCGACAATTAGGAGACGACGATGGGTTCGGCGATCGTAGCGCATCCACGTGTACCAGCGCGCACGACCGTACATGACTACACGACATCCCGCGGCACGCATCCGCTTGACGGCCGCGGGAGAGATCGGATCCGCGCCCTCGCTGTCCAGAACGATGCGCACCTTGACGCCGCGCTTTGCGGTTTCGCAAAACAGGTCCGCGAACTGTTCGGGCACCGCTCCTGCCCAATAGACGTAGCTGGAAAAATGCACCGTCTCCTTGCTCTTCCTGATCGCGGCGATCATGGCTGGAAATATCTCGTCGCCGTTCTGCAGAAGCTCCGCGTGATTTCCTGCGCTGGGCGGCTCGCCGGAGGCGCCGTGGACGGCCCGCATGAACGCCGATGGATCAGCGCTGATTGGCGGCGCCGCGTCCACGCGGTCCTGTCTGTTCGCATTGGCGTTGATTATAAACGTCAGATAGGCGAACAAGACAGATGCGGCGACGACTATGGCCAGCAGAATTGCCCAGATGAGCATCATCCGGGCAACCGGGTGCGGTCGAAATTGGATGGACCTACACGAATCAGCTCGTCGCCGGATAGCACCGCCGCTTCCGACGACGAAACCTGGACGGTCACGCCAAGGTCACCTACCCGGTCGGCCGGCACGGCTTCGAGGCCACCCGACGGCTCCCGGGATGCCTGAGATGCCTGCGACGTCGGTTCTAGAGGCACTGTGCCTCGATGGAAGTATCAATCACGTATTTCGCTATCGGCGGCATGCGTTACACTCGTTGACTCGCTCTAAATGTACCGGCAGCTCCGGTTTCTCCGTTCCCTCACGCACACGTTGGGCCGCCAACACGATAGAAACGGCGGAAACGCGGCCAGATACCGTCTTGAAATGCAAGGCCGCGCATCGGGATTTCCATGTCGAAGTACGTTCCTGACTTGATGACTCCGTAGATCAAATGGCTCCTGGCCACGCCGGCGGATGAGTCGCGGCCGCAACAACGATTCCCACCACCGTCACGATCAACGGCGGCGTCGCGACCTGCTTCAATGCCACCGCGACGCCGTTCGCGTCGAAATCGCCCGCGATGCTCGTGTTCCCTCACATACGCAAGAGTTCGGGCGCGGCACGCACGCTCGTCGCGACGCTCACGAGCCTGTCATTCCCTCATCACGCACCAGCCTCGCGACAACGACACCAATGATCGCGCCCGGCGTCCGCTCGATGTCAAAGGGCGCGTACTCCTTGTTGAACGACGACAGCTCCAGCTTCGTCCTGTCACGCCGCGTCACGTGCTTCACCACGTAGCCATCATCTGCACGCCGAGCGACCACGATGCAGTCCAGCGTCACCGGCTTTCGTGCGCTGATCAGAATCACGTCACCACCGCGCAACCATGGCGTCATGCTGTCACCCGCCACCGTGAGCGCGAGATGATCGCCGCCGCACGCTCGGACTCGCGACGCTCCACGTCAGTTAGCCGTCCGGCTATCTCACACTCCAGCCAATCGGCGAACTCCTCGCTTTCGTAAGCGACCGTTTCCCCGCTCGAATCGATCAAGCCGCCAAGCAGTCGCGCCAGCGAGCTGCCCTGTCCGGCGCGGTCGTCAGCGCTGGAAGACGATTCCGAAAACCCGTTCTCTCCCTTCATGCCGCAGTTCCTCTCGTATTGTCCGTGTCCACCGCCACTCCTCCCCTCCGAAGCAACCGCACCAGCACCGCGCGATCCTCATCGCCGAGCTGCGACGCGGAACATCGCTCCAACACCGCCTGCATCAATTCCTCACTCGGCGGCCGCCCATCGGTTGCGGATGGTCCCTCCGCCGCGCGAAGCATGAACCCGGAGCATCCGGCACCGGCTACCTGATCGGATTGTTCATCTGAGCTGTGCTCGCGCACATACCGCCCGCGAGCGGCAGACTCGCGCCGAACGTCGGTGACGTGGTTCCGGAACGAGGCTATCACGAACGAGGTCAGCGTCCGCGGTGCACTTGTCGTCGCGGCGAGCTTCACTAGGATGTCGTCCAGGAATTCCATCATCATAGCGACAGTACCAGTACAATTAGGCGTCATGTTGTGAGATTGCCGGCTTCAGGTCACTTTGTTCACCTCTTCCGCACTCGGCCTCTGCGTCGACGCCGTGAAGCCAAGGTTCGCCCGTGCTCGCCCGATCGCCGACGTCTCCGTGTTCTCGAGACAGGCCA
>JBDTIP010000133.1:0-6749 GCA_039936295.1 Gemmatimonadaceae bacterium | reverse complement strand
GACTAGGACGGAACCGGCGCCAGAAAGATCCGCTCGCTGATTCGCTCCCGAATCCGCTCGTAAAGCGCCCGCCCCTGTTCTGCCGACGACCCTGGCTCGACAGCATCTGGATCGACCAGCGACGGTGAAAGGTGCAGCAGAAGCGACATGAAGATTCCCGCACGATCGTCTTCACTGCGTCGGACACCGATCAGATCCGAAAGGTTTACGGCGAACAGATCGACGACCCGCACCCTGGCTCGCACTGTTCCGACGGTCGAGATCGCCTCTAGGTGGGGGTCGTAACCGTGGGCCGTGAGCAGCACGAACTCATTGATTCCGTTACACTCCCACGTCGTTACAAGGTCGTTGAGCATCCTGTGAAGTGTTTTCTTCCTCAGGGTCACGCTGGCGGCGTAGTCAGCGTTGTCCGTATCGTTCACGCCGTATTCAACGGTTGGTGCGCGGAGAACGCCAAAATCGGCTGATAGTGCATCGGCGACAGCTTCGACCACCACTGTCGACGCGCCCATTGGAAGGCCCGGTAGCGTCTTCTCCAGGGTGCCGATCGGCAGAATGAGCCGATGGTCGCGCGACAGGGTGTCGGCGACGTCGGCCGGATGCATCAGCTTGAGAAGTTTTGGCGAGGTGCTGTTTGGAGCCGCCGGCAGATCTGACGCCACTCTACTACGCTCTTTGGGTAAGGGCAGTCCTATATTAACAGGTACCAGATGACTGCGCCCGTTCCTCGATCGAGAGCTCGCCAGCGCCGCGTGACGCGGACTCTTCCACCGCACGTGGCGGGCTGGAACCTTCCACCGGGGTGGCAGTGGGCCGCTGAGGGAATCGCGGGAGACTACCGGCATTACCAGGAAGTCATCGACGGACTGGGCCGTGCGCTGGCCCTCGTAACGGCGCCGGATCCGGGCCACCATCGCTGGCTTCACGCCGAGGCTATCGGGCTCGCCCATCGAAGCCATCCGTCAATTCCGACCACTTACCACTACTGGACAAACCAGCGTGACCGCGGGCCCGGCTACCTGCGCCGCTGGGTTTCGGGGGAGAGTGTAGGGGCGCGATTCGAGGGCATGGGCGCGGCGGACGTGCCATACGTGCTCCGAATCCTTCGTGAGGCGGGGTCCACGCTGGCGTACCTGCACACAACCGGGGCAGTTCATGGCGCGCTTAGCGCCGACGCACTCTGGATGACGCCGACGGGGCGATTCTGGATGCTGGAATGGCAGTGGGCCGTTCCGCGCGAGGATCTGCCGCCAGGGCTACAGCCACCGCTGAACCAGGCTCCGATCCCTCCGGAGTGGGCTGATGGCGTGTGGCGACCAACCGCGGAAACCGATCAGTGGCAGTTGGCCGCAACCTGCTTTGCGATGTTGACCGGCGAGCAGCCTCCGATTCAAGACACCCCGCCCGTCAAGCTCTTGCGCCCTGAAACGCCGGAATCCGTTGCGGTGGCGATCGACCGGGCGCTTCTCCCGGATCCGTCGTACCGATTCGAGTCGATGGGAGCGATGATCCGGACAGCAGAGCGCGGGTACGGCGTGGAGCAGCGGCGGGTTCAGGTATCGGGCGGCACATCGGCATCAGACGCCATTGACGAGGGTGAGCGGTACGTCCGCGATGCCGTGGGCGATGACTACGAGATTCTCTCCAAGCTTGGCAGCGGCGGTTTCGGCACCGTGTGGCGCGCCCGTGACCTGTCGTTGGAACGCGAGATCGCGCTCAAGGTTCTGCACCCACAAATAGCTCGCGACGCGGAGGCCGTGGGAGCCTTTTGGCGTGAGGCGCGGCTCGCGGCGCAACTGGCGCATCCGGCCATTGTCCCGATCTACGACTGGGACGGTCGCAGCGGACTTTCGTGGTACACTATGGAGCTCGCCGAAGGCGGCTCGGTCGCACAGCTGATCGCCCGGCGGGGGCCCCGCAGCGTTGAAGAGATTGCGCCGTATGTCGACCTGATTCTGGACGGGCTGAGTGCCGCGCACGCAATTGGAGTTGTGCACCGTGATCTCAAGCCCGAGAACGTTCTGATCGACCGATACCGGCGCTGGCGCCTTACGGACTTTGGCATAGCAAACGTGACCGGCGGGGACGTCATGCCGGTCGGAGGGACAGTCGAATTCGCTGCGCCGGAACAGCTACTGGGCGAACCCCAGACACTCGCTGTGGACTGTTTTTCATTCGCGGCCGTGGTTGCGTTCGTCCTTACCGGGGAACTCCCCTTCAAGGGTGCAGACCCGCAGGTAGTCCTGGCACAGCAACTTGGCGAGCGTACTGATCTGTCGGAACTTGCGACACCCATCGAGGACTGGCTTCGTCAGGGACTGGCCCCGCGGCCGGCCAACCGGTTCGCCGACGCTGCGGAAATGCGGGCCGCGTGGCACGTTGCTGCGGCTTCTGCATTGAAGCGCGAACGCGCGTTGCGATGGTGGCGGCGTCTGGTTCCAAGCACACGTCGTTGAGCGTCGGGTTTACTGGAGCAATCGTGGCGTCAGACTTGCACTCTGGGCTCGAAACAATGCGAAAGCATGGCGATGATTGCCGAACCAAGTGTTTATATCAACTCAATGGGTGCGGTCGCTAGCATTCTGGGTCGTGATCAAGCAGATTGAGCGCGTTGTAAGCGGGCCGCGGTCGGGCCCGCGCGTGGCGTCCACATGGGACGGCATGCATCCTGCCGGGTAGGCGCGCAACGAGCACAACCGGCTCCGACTAAGTGTCCTTCCTCCATCCCAAGGAGATTCAAGATGTTATCTAAGCGTTGGTCCGTCTGCGCTGCAGCGGCCTTGCTTTACGGAGGCGTCGCGGTTGCACAGCAGCCCGGCACTCTGTTGCTAGGCGGCTTCGGGCAGTACACGATCTTTGACGGCTCCCTGAAAGCCAATGGTTCGACTGGTGCAGGGATTACCGACAACAAAATTGGCTACGGTGGACGCGTCGGTGCGTTCATTGCTCCGAACTGGGAGCTAGAAGCCGAAGGTTCTTATACGTCCGCCGCTACGAATGGCCCGGCCAACATGAAGTATGGCCCGATCGCGGCGCGTCTCGTTTACGGACTCCCGATCTTCACTCACACCTCACTCCTCATCGGAGCGGGCGGCGTTCTTTCGCCGTTCCACAACGACGTGGCCGGTCCTGGCAATTACTACACGTACCGTTACGGCGTGACTGGCGATCTCGGTCTCCGCGTCATGCTTGGTGACATGTGGGCGATTCGCGGCGACGCGATAGCTGACTACGCGCCGACGGGTACGAGCATGAAGAACTATCGTTTCCAGGCTGGTCTGGAAGTGCTGCCTGACTTTTCGTCCTTGATGGGCGAAGGCTCGACTGCTCCCGCGCACTTTGACTGGTGGGACGATCAGCCGCAGCCACAGCCCGGCACGCTCGAAATCAAGGGCTTCGGCTCGTACAATCGGTACGACAGCAACCTCGGCTTCGATACCGGCCTCAAGAACTCGATCGGATACGGCGGTGGTCTCGGCGTATTCCTTACGAAGAACTGGGAAGTTGAAGGCGACGGCTCTTACGTTGGCCCGAAGACCAGCACCACGCCCGGCGAGGTTGCAGGTACCAAGTACGACAACGGCAACTTCTCGCTGCGTCTTGACTACAACATCCCAATCTGGAAGCGCAGCCAGTTCATCATTGGTGCAGGTGCAACGCGCGCCAGCTTCCATCGCAGCGATGATGTTCCGGCGACGTTTACGACGTACGGCTACGGCCCCGAAGGCTTGGTCGGTCTGCGCTTCGGCATAGCCAACCGCGTTGCTCTTCGCGTTGACGGACTCGTCAACCACATCATGGGTGGTCTTTCCACCACTGATTACTCGGCACGTGCTGGCTTGAGCTTCATGCTCGGCGGCGCGTCGCGTACTGTCATCGACACTACGCACGTTCCACCACCGCCACCACCGCCACCACCGCCACCACCACCACCACCACCACCGCCACCACCGCCGCCGCCACCACCACCGCCAGTGGTTGTTGACTCGACGAAGATCACGGCAAGCATCTACTTCGACTTCGATAAGTCGGATATCAGGACGGATGCTCAGGCGACGATGGACGCCAAGATCCCGTACCTCCAGGCGAATCCCGGTATGCGTATCCGCATCGAAGGAAACACCGACGAGCGCGGCTCGGATGAGTACAACCTGGCCCTGGGCCAGCGCCGTGCAGCCTCGGCCAAGAAGTACCTCGTTGATCATGGCGTTGACGCAGGTCGTATCGACATCGTGAGCTACGGTGAAGAGCGCCCGGTCTGCAAGGATCACAACGAGACTTGCTGGCAGCAGAACCGTCGCGACGATTTCCGAATCCTCGTGATCGGAAGCGACTCGATCAAGGCGCCGCAGTAAGCGGTACTCCTTGGGCTCAACGGGCGGGGCGGCGAAAGCTGCTCCGCCCGTTGAGCCATTATGGGGTGTGATCGTTCCGCATATCCAAATGAACCAGCGCACGTCCTACGGTGCGATTACCTCGGCGGCTTCGACGTTTTCGAATTCTGGCGGCGCGGACCGAGGGATGAAGGCGGCAATGCTGGTGTTGATCACCGCGTAAAGCACCAGTGCGCCGAGCACGTAATTGGACGTACCGAAGGTCGTGCTGAGGATATCGGCAATTAGCAACGTGAACACCAGCGTTGGCACCAGTGCAACTCCAATTCGCCGCGCGGCTCCAATCGTATCATTCAACGCAAAACGACGCTGCAAGAGCGTGAATGCGATGCGCAGTGGAATTAGCACGACTACGAGTGCCATGCCGATCAGCATTGCTCGTACGGTAAGCTGCTCCCGGACGATCTCCGGTCCGGCATGGAAGAAGTAAAACGGCATGAAAACGGACCCGAACGACTCGAGCGCGTCGACCATCTTTTCGGACGACATCGCCGGCAGCTCGGAGCGAAACCGCTGAGCCGCCACTCCAACGATGAACGCTCCAACCAGATAGTACACTCCCAGGCGCGTGGTCGCGTACGCGCACACGATCGCGACCATTAGCAGAAATGCAAACTCGGATCGCGAGCGGTATCACGAAGATCACGGCGGCCATTGCAGCTACTGCAATGGCGAGCCTGCTCAGAGAGGTGGACTGACGCACAAACCCACGCGACGCGTTGGGGTGGTATTTCCGCAAGGACGCTAGCGATCGCGGCGCATGCACCGAATCGCGCACGAGTCGGATTATTCAATTGCCCGCGAGGCAGTCGCAGTTGAGCATAACCGTTGCTGCCAGAGCGACCGGCTCCGTGCGAACCCTATCCGGAACGAATCGACACGCCTCGCGAGTTGCGGCTTCACCCATTTTCAGTGGCGGCAGCGAAGTTGATCCAACCAAGGAGAGCGCATGTTAGCTGCGATCAGATCCGCCGCTGTAGTTGGCATCGACGCCTACGACGTGACTGTCGAAGTTGATGCGGCGCAGGGGTTGCCGCAATGGATTATTGTCGGACTGCCTGTGGGCGCCGTGAAAGAGAGCAGGGAGCGTGTGGGCGCTGCGATAGTCAATTCCGGATTCACTTTACCTCCACGGCGAATCACGATCAATCTGCGGCCCGCGGACGTTCGCAAGGAAGGCAGCGCGTTCGATCTTCCGATCGCACTGGGAATTCTTGTAGCCACAGGTCAGCTGGAGCCGGATACGGTTGAGAATCGCCTCTTCGTTGGGGAGCTCAGTCTCGATGGCGCGGTGCGCAACATTCGCGGGGCGCTGTCAGTCGCTCGCCATGTCGGTCGGAGCGCGCCGGGATCGGTGCTTGTCGTCCCACCGGCCAATCACATCGAGGCGGCGCGCGTCACGAACATCTCACTAAGCGCGCCCGAAACGCTGCGCCAGTTGGTATTGCAGCTCCGGCGTGGTGATCTGCCTGTAGGCAGGCCAGATGAGCCTGCGAACGTCGCGCGTGCTTACGACGTTGACTTCATGGATGTGGTGGGCCAGGAGACGGCGAAGCGGGCACTAGAAGTAGCCGCGGCTGGATCTCACAACCTCATCTTGATCGGCCCTCCAGGCGCCGGAAAGACAATGCTCGCGCGAAGGTTGCCGACCATTCTGCCGGATCTGAGTGAGGAGGAGGCACTTGAGGTAATCGCCATTCACTCGGTAGCTGGCGTTCTGTCACCGGACATCACGCTCGGCGCGCGGCCGTTCAGGGCACCGCACCATTCAATATCCGGTGCGGGCTTGATCGGCGGCGGCAGCAGTCCCCGGCCGGGCGAAGTCAGTCTCGCGCACAACGGCGTGCTGTTCCTGGACGAAATGCTGGAGTTTTCGCGCGGTGTGCTCGATGGGTTGCGACAGCCACTCGAGGATGCGTCGGTAGTCATCGCGCGAGCCGCGATGTCCGTAACCTTCCCCGCGCGCTTCACGCTGGTCGGTGCCACGAATCCGTGTCCGTGCGGGAGAGCGGGCGAGCCAGGCCGCAAATGCAGCTGCGCGGCGTCGGAGGTCGAGAAATACGCAGCGCGGCTGTCCGGTCCCCTAGCTGATCGCATCGACATGCATGTACCTGTAGGCGCAGTAGCGCTTCGCGAGCTGAGCTCCGACGTAGCGTCGGGCGAAGGTTCCGCGGCGATGCGTGACCGGGTGAGAACGGCAAGATGCACGCAGCGGGCGCGCTACCGTGCGATGCGCGGCGTCACATGCAATGCCCACGTACCGGGGCGCTGGCTCGACCGTCACGCGCCGATTGAACCCGAAGCGAGATCGCTGCTACACTCTGCTGCTTCTGCTTTGGAACTATCTGCGCGCGC
>JBDTIP010000132.1:0-8343 GCA_039936295.1 Gemmatimonadaceae bacterium | reverse complement strand
CATATATTTCTCGTCAAGAAACATAAGTTCGAAGCCGTACAACGCCTGCGGCATCGGCGAGCGTTTCCTTACAACGTGCGTTTCCTGCAACCCACCTTGCCTAGGAGCGCACATAACGCGTAGTCTGGCGGTATCCGTCGTTAGGTAAACGGTTACAGATCAATAAGTTACAGGGATTTCACCGAGGCGTTTAGGTATCAAGTCGTTGGTAGTATGAGACTGTCTTATTCGGTCTTGGACACGGCTGAAGCGAAACGGATCCTCTCGCAAGCCTGTACGCAGTCTCCGGGCGTCTAGATGTCGTCAGACGCTGTATCCATCTCAAGGCATCCTTGACAAATGAGACCGGAAATCTCATGCTCCGTCTGCGATGGGGGATACGACGGCCCGGGGGGACTCAAGGCCCGCTCAAGAGGTTGGCGAGCGACCGACAAAATTCGGATCGATTCTCGGACGCCGATAGGACGAGATGGCAGCGGAGGAGCTCGGACGCGGTCGCCGAGGCTAGCACGGATCGCACCAACATGTCACCGGAGACGCACCATGTCGATTAGCGAGCTGATTCGATGCCGTCAGATTCGGATGTTGAGCGCGGCAATGCTGTGTGGTATTGTAGCAACTGGTTGCAGCGATGCGCCGACATCGGCAACAGCACCGGCCGTGTCACGCGCAACCGATGTAATGACCGGGTCGCTACGTCCTGTCGGGCCGAACAGTTTGGCTCACGGCCCAATGAATACCGCATCAGTCCAGCTTGCCACCGACATTCCAGGGTTCGGAGGCGCTTATGTTGCCGGCGGAGTTTTGAATGTATACATCACTTCAGACTTGAACACCGCTGAAGGTCAAGTCGCCGCTGCGGCAGTGATTGGCCGACTTCTCAAAAAAGGGGGTCGACCTGCGATGCCCGTGAAATTTCTATCGGCCAAGTACTCGTTCACCCAACTTCAAGCTTGGGAGAACGCACTAATGACCTCATTTCAGCGACTGGGTGTACACACCGCCCAAATTGACGAACACAACAACCAGATAAAGATTAGGCTATTGAACTCATCCGCTGAACCAGCACTAAGTGCACAAGTATCGGCGCTCGGAATTCCTGTTGATGTTGTCGTCAGTAAAGCAGGTGGTCCGCGAGTGGTACCGTTCAGTAGCCTCAGCGATAATGTGAGACCCGGTCGCGGTGGTTTGTTTATTCTGACTATGTTCAGCTACGAAGGGACCGCGTATAGATTCGGCTGCACATATGGCTTTAACGCGGAGATCGACGATGACTCTGGTACTAGGTATGTGGTGACGAACTCGCACTGCGTCGAACCGCCAAACATATTTGGCGGCCTCATTGGCGCGACCGTCGCGCAGCCTGATAGTAATGTGAGTTCACTCGTTGGCTACGTGACCGCGAACCCTCCGAGCCAATCCGGCATTGATGGCTGTGCGCCGGGCGATTCATGCCGAGAGAGCGATGCAGTTCTGGTAAAGGCGGATAACACCAGATTTCCGGCAAGCTCTTGGGACTGGGGCGGCATCGAGACTACCGCATCACGCGGAGTTGGGCCAAACAGTGGCGGGTCGACAACGATAACGGGCCGAATCGCCCTCACCGATGCGTCAACGATTTTCTTTGAAGGCGACACTTTGGAGAAGGTTGGCGCAACATCTGGATGGACGGCCGGAGCAGTCACTGGTACATGTGTATATCATTCGGATGGTGAGGGAGGCGGCCGGATGTGCAACGGTGTAGTAGCTGCCGGTGCTAACCACGGCGATAGTGGATCACCGGTTTTCTGGCGAGACCCGAGCGGAAATTACCATTTGATCGGTATTCTCTGGGGCGGCCCTGACGCGTCTCCCGGTCACAATTCCTCGGAATTTTGGTTTTCCCGCTTTCAAAGCATAGAAGACGATTTGGCGCCTGGAGGGAATCTTCTTGTAGTCCCGGGATCCGGCGGCTGTATCCCACCGCCTGGGCAGAAGTGCCCTCAGTAAAGGTGGCGCTCGCAAGACGGTATCATGCCAGAGAAGCGTGCAAATACACTGGAGACTTGGAGGAAGATTACGTGCGAACCGTATTGCGACAGCCCTGCATCTTACTGGCGACTCTGATGCTCGCAGGGTTTGGATGCGGCGGCAGTCTTGCAACCGATCCGGGACCGGGAAAGCGCGTCGATGTAACCGTCGCAAAGGACGCTTACATATCCGGGGATACCGTAATCGCCACAGTCAAGAATGTGAGCGACGTGGCGCTCACCTACCCGTATGGATTCTGTAAGACAGCGCTTCAACGGCAACTAGCCGGACAATGGACCACAGTGTCACCTCCTTCTGACGGCTGTCCACTTGCTCTCGGCCTCCTCGGTCCGGGAGCAAGTGTGCCCCGGGCGTACGTGCTTCCGAGTGATTTATCACCCGGGCTGTATCGTCTGACGATGCCGTCGCCCGTTCCAAAAGACGCGCAAACGCCGGAGCCGGACCTAACCACGCCGCCATTCAGCGTCAACTCGGTAACATTCAACGGCTCGATGTAGACCGGATCATGCTGTGACTCGAAGATTCTGCCTCACTTAACGGTTCCTCATTACTTCCGCACCGCCATTCGATACCGTCGCAGCTGAAATTCCCGTAAGATGAGTCCAGTCGCATACTGCTATAAGGTAGGATGCACATTGGTCGGATCGCCGTGGACGCCGGTTGTTCACAGCGCGGTCTGGTGTCCAGGTTCGGCGGCAATGTGACTCGTAACCTGTGATTCAATGCACACCGGCGAGCAGGTCTGACGAAAGATTCGGGCGCTGAACCGGTTGACGAACCCGGGAGCTGACGAGTGATCTTGGGTACAGCGTCTGCTGCGCAGCCGCTTCTTATCAGACTCGCTCGCATCTTGGCCCGGGTTAGTGCAGCAGCGCGTTCCACACCAGCGGATACGTCGACATGCTCTGGCCGCGGTATTGGGGCCGGAATCCGAACAGCACGACGTGTCCCTTCCCCTGCTTCACATCTACCATTGCCGCGTTGCCGTTGATGTGCTGCGCGCCGAGCAGCCAGCCTGAAAGAAGGGGATTGCCCTGATCCGGGTATCGCGCGACTATCGTGGTGCGCGATGGGTCGGTAACCTCGAACGCCGGTCCGCTCTCGAACCAGACCGCCGATTGTGGTGAAGTCATTCCAGCGGTGAGCGGGTTTGCGCGGTCGAAGTCAACGCGGAACATCGAGCCTGGTGCGTAGAAGTCATTAGGACGCAATCCCGCAAGCACGTTTTTCACCGGCAGTTTGAGTGCTTCAATAGCGTAATTGCTCGCAGCATTGAATGCGACGAGCGTGCCGCCGTCATCCACGAATGCCGCTAGCTGTTTCGCACCTTGGTCACCGAGTCCGCCTTTGAGTGAATCAGGATACGTGCCGCGCGGGCCATCGGTGATCTGGCGTGCGTTCTGATCCGGGAGAATGATTGCGTCGAAGCGTGCGCCAAGGTTGCCGGCGCGAATGTCCTTCGAGGTGATCATCGTGTACGGGATGTGGTACTGGTCGAAAATCCACTGGGTCCATCCCTGGTCCATCGACGGAGCCCAGTTCTGGAACATCGCGATGCGGCGTGACTTGTTGTTGGTGAGTCCAGTGGCGATCCACGGTATCGCGCGTACCGGTGCGAGGGGCGCGGTTGCGACAGGCACCGAGTCGTGCACGAAGGACACATCAAAGCCATACAGCAGCGGTAGCGTGTGCGCAGTCACATCGTATGGGCGCTTCGGCGGGCCACCCGGGTACTCGAAGAGATTGGGATAGTGCTGATTCTCGAGCAGCGTCTTGGCGAAAGCGCCGTATGGCTGTGCAGTGTAGACGATGTAACTGCCAGCGGGATATTGCTTGCCATCCGCGCTGAACGGTGAGCTTGCGCGGCGTACATCTACCTGCCCGCGCTGAAGAATGCGGAGCGCCGTATTTATCGCCGTGTCACGTGCGGGCTGTTCAGGAATGATGATCGTTGCTGGCCAGTCGGATCGTCCGCTGGCGCGATTTCCCATTACACCGTTGCGTTCCACCTGCTCGAAACTGCGCAGCCATTCGGGGCGATCAGCAGATGCTTGGGCGAGTAATACCATGCTCGCTTCGGTCTGATAGCGAACGATGTCACCGATCGTCCAGCGGCCGCCGGGCCATGTGGTGAGAAAATCGACGCCGGTCTTTTTGGGGTCGACGTTGTAGCCCGGTCGCAGCGAGTCGAATGCGACCGTGATTGGTGATGCGAGAGCGGCACTGGCTGTTTCGGTGAGAATGCGTATCGCGCCATGGTAATGCTGGAACGCACGTGCGGGCGTCCATGCGTCGTAGGACGTGTTGTTGGCGATGCCGGTGAATCCATCCGCTGTCATGCGCCACGTCATCGACTTGCCCATCTGCGACACGCCTGCCATCAGGATTGGATCTATGTTCGGCTCGATCGGATCCATGTATGGCGGAATGAAGATGCGTGAGCCTTCCGATCCCTGCTGGTGGATGTCGTTCACGATCTGGGGATGCCACCTGCCGTACAGGGAGTCGATTACCATCTGCGTCTCGACCTGTGTGAACGCGTACCAGTCGCGATTGTTGTCGTGGCCCGTATAGTGGTGATACAGCACCGGTGGCCCGCTGCCTTCCCACGGCGTTCCGATCGAGTTGCGATACCAGCCGCCAACGATGTCCACGCCGTCGGGATTGAGCGACGGTACGAGGATCACGATTGTGTTGCGTCGAATTGCGCGCGTCGCCTCGTCTTCATCCGCCACGAGATTGTGGGCGAGGATGAGCGGGGTGAGAATGCCGCCGACTTCCGTTGAGTGAATGCTGGACGTGATGAGAACCACCAGCTTGCCATCGCGCTCGATGTTGGCGATCTCGTTCGCTGTTGCGAGACGCGGATCGGCGAGCAGTCGCTGCATGTTCCGGAAATGCGCCAGGTTGGCGATCGTCGCGGAATCACCGATGAATGCCGCAATGAATGGACGACCCAGTGTCGTTTTGCCGAGCGTGTGGACCTGAATGCGCGGCGAAGCCTTCTCGAGCGCGTGGAAGTACGCGACTACCTGGCTCCATTCGGGAAGCTTTCGATCAGTACCGGGTGTGAAGCCTATAACCGAGGCAGGCGTTGGGACTGCTGTGTTAGCAGTCTGCGCGGCAGATCGAACGGGCGTGCATGGGAGGGCGATACCGAGGGCCAGGACGGCCAGCGCGGACGGAAGGCAAGTGCGCACGAAGGGGTGGCTCCTTTTACGGGGTCACCCCTTGTACGTCATGTGCGTTGAGTTCGTTGGAGGGCCTGCCGTGCACCGCGCCGGCACGAAGCTGGCGCGGTGCCGGCGCGGTGCTTGTAGTGCTAGTGCTTGCCCGGTGTGTCGCCCAGGAGGACCGAGAGGCCTACCGTCAGGGTGTAGCTATTGGGAAAATCGCGAATGATAGTGTATTGCATGTTCAGGAATGGATCGATTCGGGAAGTGGGATCCAGAATGACTTTTGTGCCGGAAATGATATTGAGTCCAACCTTGTTTTCGGTCATGCCGCCGCCCGAGAAGCGAACGTATGCAGCGCCGAGTCCGACGTACGGTGCAAGCAATCCCGGAGAGGCGAGCTTCCAGTTGTACAGCGCATTGAGATCGAGCTGCGATACCGACGCGCCGCTGCCGTACGAATGGTATGTGTAGCGGAGGTTGGCATCGTACGGCTGTCCTGTCATCGATTCGAGGCCGAGCCGTGCTTCTGCACCGTACAGGATCCAATTGTTCTGATTGTCGAACTCCGCGCCGACATACCCGCCGACGCTCAGCTGTGCTCTGGCAACTGCCGGAGCGGCGAGAATCAGCGCGATTGAAATGATTCGAGTGCAAACTGATGCGACAGCATACCTGGTGGTGCGCATACCGATCCTCTGGAGAATGAAGTGAGGTGAGAAGTGAATTTAGTCAGGTGCTTTGCCGACCAGCAGTCAGCGGTTGGGTGGTAACAGGTACGACTTGGAGATCGCGAAGGGCACGACGCAGCGAAGGAATGTCGGCTCTCCATGCTGGAAGCGCCAGCGTGATTGCAATCTCTTCGGCGGCCGAAAGGAGGAGCACAATGGCGGCCGCGTGCAACGGCCATGCGACCCTGGTCGCAAGCAGCACGAGGAACGTTGAGGAAAGCAGGACGCCTGCGGCCCGCGCGGCTATGGTATGATAGCTCGTCAGACGCCGGAACTTGACCCATCCGCAGGCTATGGGAATGGAATATCCGAGAGTGATAACGACGATCACCGGTGTCTCCTGCGCGCGGAGCCAGGGGAATAGCAGCAGTGCGACTACCGGCATGGTCAGGTAGAGAGCGCAGTCGGCGATGCTGTCGATGCTGGCACCCCGTGCGGACACCGTGCCGAGTGCACGGGCGATCGGTCCGTCAATGGCGTCCGACAGGAGCGCATACGCAAAAAGCCCCACCCAAATACGTATGGATCCGAGTTCGGCCGCGACCAACATGCACGGAATCGACAGCAGACGTGACAGAGAAACCAGATTGGCCACCGCGCTCCATGGTTGTTTGGGCGCCCCAAATATACGGTGACCAAGTCCGATTGTCTCGCTGCTGCGATGCCACCACCGGCAGGGCATTGCGGCGCGTCCAGTGACTGTTTATACATTATCTGTGAATAAAATTACGGTCGGCGTACTCGGCGCCTCGGGATACGCTGGCCGCGAGATTTGTGATCTGGTAGCGCGGCACCCATGCATGGAATTGGCATTCGCCTCGGCGAATTCCAGAGCTGGAGAGCACATTTGCGCTGCCGGACGCTCGGTCACGCTCCTGGCCACCGACCAGGCGCCACTGGCCGCGGCGCGACTCATTTTCTCTGCGCTGCCGCACGGCGCTTCAGGTGAATGGGTCCGGGCCTCAGCGGCCGCAGGCGCCAGGGTGGTGGACCTCTCGGCGGACCTCCGACCCGGCAACGGTGCCCAATCATATGGTAGTTCGCCAGTTCCGTACGGGCTCACCGAGTTGTACCGCGACGGGCTTGCCGGCGCCGATGTAGTCGCGAATCCAGGTTGCTACCCGACCGCCGTGCTCATCGCGCTCGCTCCGTTGCTGTCGCGCTCACTCATCCTGCCTGGCGCGACGATAAACGTGAGCGCCGCGAGTGGCGTTACCGGAGCGGGCTTCACGCCCAAGCCGGAGCTGATGTTCGCCGAGGTGGCCGGAGACTTTCGCGCGTACGGTGTTGGCAACGAGCACACGCACCTGAACGAGATGCGCGCGGTTGTCAGCGATATGGGCGCCGACAATGACATTCTGTTCACGCCACACCTGCTGCCAGTGGCACGCGGAATCCTCGCTACGATCACCGTGCCGGTTACCGAAGTGATGCCCGATCCGCTGGCGCTCTGGCGCGAGGCGTACGACAACGAGCCGTTCATCGAAGTGAGTAATACGATGCCTTCGCTGCATAACGTCGTTCGCCGCAATGTCGTGCGCCTGAGCGTGAAGAGCGCGGCCAACGTGCGCCAGCCGACGCTGATCATCGTCGCAGCAATCGACAACCTTGTGAAGGGGGCGGCCGGCCAGGCGGTGCAGAACGCGAACGTGATGTTCGGCATTCCAGAAACCGTGGGACTCCCGGCTTGACGGATATCAAGCGCGTGGTGAAGCTCGGCGGTCGCGCACAATCCGCGGATTCGCTTCCATCTGCGATCGCGTCCGCATGGCGCGCCAACGGTGCGATGTGCGTCGTGCATGGCGGTGGCGACGAGATCTCGGCGTTACAACGGAAGCTCGGTGGTGAGCCGCGTTTCGCGGGTGGACGACGTGTCACAACGGCCGACGATCTCGACATCATTCGCATGGTGCTTTCTGGTGTTGTGAACAAGCGACTGGTGTCGCGCTTCAACGCCGCCGGAGCCGCAGCGGTCGGCATCTCCGGCGAGGATGGGGCGCTCATCTCCGCGGCACCACTCGGGATATCCGAGTTCGGTTACGTGGGCATGCCCGTGCACATCAATACGTCGCTGATCGAAACACTGTGGCTCGCCGGCCTGCTGCCTGTAATCTCACCGCTTGCAGCGAGTGCAGAAACACCGGGTACAGCGCTCAACGTGAACGGTGACGACGCTGCCGCTGCGATAGCAGCGGCGCTCGGCGTTGACGAGTTGCTGCTAATCGCCGATGTCGGAGGAGTGCTCGATGCGTCGCGAAACGTAATCGACCAGCTGGACGTGGACGAAGCACGCGCGCTGGTAGCATCTGGCGTAGCGGTTGGCGGCATGGCAGCAAAACTGGAAGCGGCGCACGCTGCGCTGGCTGGCGGTGTTCGGTCGGTGCGGATCGCCGACATTGGCGCGCTCG
>JBDTIP010000131.1:0-4444 GCA_039936295.1 Gemmatimonadaceae bacterium | reverse complement strand
GACTACTTCAGTCCCACGCGCACGTTCTCGACAACGTCGCTGCCGGGATCGTTCACCGCCATTCCCTTGCCGGCGTCGGGCAGGCCGGTGGGTTTTGTTGGCACCGTTGGTGAATTCAGGGACACGTTGCATACCGATGGTTCCAGGCTTCGCGTAGGAGATCCCTTCACACTGACGATGCGAGTGTCTGGTGTTGGCAACCTTCGCATGCTTGTGCGCCCACCGCTCCAGATCGAATGGGCGACGATCGTTGCCGGCGAGGAGCGCGTGTTTTGGGATTCGGCGGGCACCGTCGTGCGGGGTGCCGAGGAATTCGATTGGGTGGTGACGCCAAAAATCGCCGGTGACATGGTCATTCCCGAGGTCAGGTACGATTTCTTCAATCCGACCACGCGTCTGTACGAGGCTTCGATCACGCCGCGGGTGCTTACTACAGTCGCCGCGGCGGCGGTCAGCCGGGCTGCGGACACCGCTGCAATCACGCGCGATACAATCGGCGACACTCCATTCCCTGCGATCGCGAGACTGGCGCGGGAGAATTCACTTGTTATTGCCATCGCTGCGTCAGCCATAGCAATAATCCTGCTGGGTATTCTCTTGCTGGGTCGACGTAACAGCACCGATCGGGACGACGAGGAGTGAGAGCGCTCGCCAAACGATTCCACACTACGTTGTTCCGCGCCATGCAACATCGGCCTGACACGTGCCGTTAATCAGTGTTCTTCCCAGCGCGGTTGCCGACCAGATCGCCGCGGGCGAGGTGGTCGAGCGTCCGGCATCGGTGGTCAAGGAGCTCGTGGAAAACTCGCTCGACGCTGGTGCGCTCTCGGTCGAGATCACGGTGCACGAGGGCGGTCGCGCTCTAGTGTGCGTTAGCGACGATGGCGCCGGCATGGACGCCGATGATGCATTACTGTCGCTCGCGCGTCACGGCACATCCAAAATCCGGACGTCTTCCGATCTCACGGGCGTTCGGACTTTTGGCTTTCGCGGCGAAGCGCTTCCGGCAATCTGTTCAGTTTCCCGGATCGAGATCGAGACGGCGCTGCGCGACGGCAATGGCACACGGATCCAGGCCGCAGGAGGCGCGCCGGCGCAGTCCTCGCCGACCGGGCGCAGGCGCGGCTCTACTGTGTCCGTACGCGACTTGTTCTACAATTCGCCGGCGCGCCAAAAGTTCCTCCGTGGTCCGCGCTCCGAGTGGCGCGCGATATCCGAAATGGTGACGACGCTCGCGCTCACACGCCGCGATGTACGCTTCGATCTCACTCACGACGGCCGAAAGGTGATGAGCGCTCCGCCCGCCACATCCTTGCGCGTTCGGCTTGGAGCGTTGTGGGGCGCAGTGTATGCCGATGGACTGCTCGAAGTCGACGACGTGGCCGGCACGATTCACGTCTCGGGGTTAGTGGAGCGCCCATCTAACGTCGGGACAGCCACGCGTCGCACGTTCCTGGCTGTCAACGGCCGTGCGATTCGCGATGTGGGAATCGTCCGCGCCGCCGAGCTCGCGTACCGCTCGACGATTCCCGCAGGCACGCGGGCCGCGCTATTTCTCGAGGTCGCGGTCCCGGGCGATTCGATCGACGTGAACGTGCATCCCGCGAAAGCAGAAATTCGCTTTCAGGATCGCTGGACCGTTGAGCGCGCTGTCGAACGAGCGGTGCGCTACGCACTCGGCACCTTCGACAGCTCCGCCGCAATGGGACGCTCGTTCTTTGGTGGCATCACGACAACGCAGTTTCCAAATCAGATTATAGAAAGCGAAGTGCTCGCGCCTCAAGCGAACGACACTCCGCTCTTCGCTCCCTCCGCATTGCCTAACGGTCCTGGTGATGTAGCCGTCTGGCAAGCGTCGCCGGTACTCGAGGACGTTTCGACTACTTCGGTGCAGGGCGACATCCCGCCGCTCACCCAACTTCGTCGCACCTACATAATGTTCGAGCACGAAGACGGCGTCGTGCTCATTGATCAGCACTCGGCGCACGAGCGGGTACTCTACGAAGCGTTCATGCACGATATGGAATCCGGTTCGGCAACCTCGCAAAGGCTCCTGCTTCCATTTACGGTCACGCTGGCCGCGCACGAGCTCGACGCATTTGACGCGAACCGGGAATACTTCAACCGGTTGGGGTACGAAATTGAGCCGTTTGGCGGAAACGCACTGATCGTTCAGGCGGTGCCCGTGCCGCATGCGCGCTTCGACGCTGAACGATGCCTTCGCGATACACTCGCCGCGTTGACGGGCGATCGTACGGCGTCCGCCGCGGGCAAGCACGAACGTCTTATCGCTACGATCGCGTGCAAGGCGGCCGTGAAGAGCGGGGATGTACTGTCTGCTGTTGAGATGCGGGCGCTGTTCGTTGCACTGCGGGATACCAACCTTCCGGCGCACGACGTGCATGGCCGATCCACTATCGTGCAGCTCGCGTGGTCCGAAGTGGACAGGCGTTTTGGTCGCGCGTAGTATCCGCGTCATCGTGGGTCCAACGGCAGCCGGCAAGTCCGCGGTCGCCATGGAAGCTGCGGCAACGCAGGACATGGCCATCATTTCGGCAGACAGCAGACAGATTTATCGCAACTTTGACATCGGAACAGCGAAGCCGACTCCTGAAGAGCAACGCAGCGTCGTACATTTCGGCGTGGACGTGATCCAGCCGACCGAGCCGTACAGCGCTTACCAGTGGGCGCGCGATGCGGCTGGCTGGATTGATCAAGCCGAGAAGCTCGGCAAGGTGCCAATCATCGTTGGGGGGACGGGCTTTTACATCAAATCGTTGTTCGATCCGCCGTACGACGATCCGCCGGTGAGAGGGCTTGCAATCATCCCCAAGTATGAAGTCGTCGATCCGGGACCGGAGCTTCGAGTGCATATAGAGACCCGCATTGACCAGATGCTCCAACGCGGCTGGCTCGATGAAGTGCGCGCACTCATGCAGACCGTTCCGCGCGACGCAATCGCGTGGAAGGCGTCCGGTTATCGTGTCATGCGGCGCCATCTCGAAGGGGAATATTCACTCGACTACGCGCGCGAACGTGCTATCATCGAAACGCGACAGTACGCAAAACGCCAGCGAACCTGGTTCAGGCATCAGCTACCATGAAGATCTGCATCACGTGCTACCCGACGTACGGCGGCTCCGGCGCAGTCGCGACGGAGCTCGGAATCGCGCTTGCCGCGCGCGGACATGAAGTACATTTCATCAGTTACCGTCAACCGTTTCGTCTTCCGTCGTTTCTCCCGCGAGTTTTCTTTCACGAAGTGCAGGTCGGCCAGTACCCGCTGTTCGAGTACCCGCCGTACGATCTTGCGCTGGCCGTGCAGATGCATGAAGTGGTAAGGACGCACGGTGTCGAAGTCATACACTGCCACTATGCGATCCCGCACGCCACGAGCGCGTGGATTGCGCGTGAGATGCTTCGCGCCGAGCACTCGGATGTTGCTGTAGTAACGACACTTCACGGCACTGACATCACTCTTGTGGGCCAGGATCCGTCGTTCCACGCGATCACCAAGTTTTCCATCGAGAAATCGGACCGCATCACGGCCGTCTCAGAATACCTGCGCACCGAGACCTTCAATGCGTTCCACTGCACAGGTTGCCGCGTTGCGATGATACCCAACTTCATCGATCCGGCTGTTTATGATCGATCCCGGTATGCCTTCGCACCGGGTTTGCCTTTCGATAGATCGCGGAAGGTCCTGATGCACATCTCCAACTTCAGGGCCGTCAAGCGAGTTCGCGATGTAGTTCGCATCTTCGCGAAGGTGGCGCGCGAAGTACCGAGCGTTCTGGCGATGGTAGGCGACGGTCCGGAACGGGCTGCCGCTGAAGAAGAAGCGCGATTGCTCGGCGTCTCAAACCTCGTCTTCTTCCTTGGCAAGATCGAAGCTGTGGCACCGCTGCTCGCCCTGGCCGATCTTTTTCTGCTCCCGACTGGAAGCGAGTCGTTCGGCCTCAGCGCGCTCGAGGCAATCGCGACTGGCGTTCCTGTTATTGGGAGCGATGCCGGCGGCCTGCCCGAAGTCGTGACGAATGGCGTGACTGGACTACTATATCCTGTTGGCGACGTAGATTCGATGGCGCGCGGAGCGCTCGCGATCCTCACGGACCCGGAGCGCCACGCAGCAATGGCCGCAGCGGGCGCCGCGGACGCGCGGCGGCGTTTTGCAATCGATACTGTAGTTTCGCAGTACGAGGCCTTGTACCACAGCGCGATCGACGCACCGTCAGACGCACACTGAACTTCACAAGATGCCCACGATCTTTCAATCCTTCATACTCGGCCTCCTTCAGGGGCTTGCGGAGTTCCTTCCGATCAGCAGTTCGGCGCATCTCGCGCTCGCGCCGTGGCTGTTCCACTGGCCCGATCCTGGTCTGGCGTTTGATGTCGCGCTCCATTTTGGCACCCTCATAGCCGTTCTCTGGTATTTCTGGGGCGA
>JBDTIP010000130.1:0-7319 GCA_039936295.1 Gemmatimonadaceae bacterium | reverse complement strand
AAAAAGGCCTGTTGACATTATAGGGGGCGAGGCGAGAACTTACCGGGCTATCATTAGAGCGTCAATTGTGACCGCGGACATCATCAAGAGGATAATTACCGCGGTCACCGTTCTGGCCGCTTGCTTGGCCCTGCCAAGTATCGCCACTGGGCAGGATCTTCGTTGTAGCACCGGTGACACCGAAGTTCGCGGCCTCGATTTTTACGGCAACCACACATTTCCGGACGCCGAGCTCGCCAATGTCATCGTTACGACTCCTTCGGCGTGGGGAAGGCGCTATCTGGACCTGCCATTTTCGGCAAGACGCTGCCTTGACCAGCAGGAGTTCGCCAACGACCGGCTTCGTCTGATACTCTTCTATCGCCGACGCGGGTTCCCGCGTGTGACCGTGGACACCGGCCGCGTGCCTGCAGGCCAGAACGGCGCCAGAGTCCAGTTCAGCATTCATGAGGGACCTGCGACGGCTCTCAGATCAATGGTTATCAGAGGGCTCGATTCGCTGCAGGACGCACGCAGCGTGATGGATGGGATCCCGATCTCCTCAGGCCAGCGCTTCGATCGAACCAGGATCGATGCTGCGATCGATCTCATGACGCGGAGGCTCCGCAATAGCGGCTATCCGGCTGTGAGCGCGCACAACAGCTTCGCGACGATAGACAGCGGGCTCGTCGCGCTTGATACGCTCACGGTCACGCCGGGAACGCTCACACGCTTCGGGGGCGTCCAGATCGCGGTCACGCCTGCCTCGCGAAAGAAGCAGCAGATTTCCGATCGCACGGTTAAGCGCATCGTCGGCATCGACTCGGGGACGCTCTATCGCGAGCAGGCCTTGATCGATGCGCAACGGTCACTGTATCAGACGGATGCGTACACGCACGTTGCAATCGCGCTCGACAGCGCGCGAGGCAACCGCATCGGACTCGATTCGCTTGCGCCGCTCAACATCGTGCTTGCGGAGAACACCATGCACGCGGCCCGTCTTGGCGGTGGGTACGGTACGCTGGACTGCTTTCGGGCCACCGGCGAGCTCGATGACTACAATTTCCTGAGTGGTGCGCGTCACCTCACTATCCAGGGCCGCGTCTCGAAGATTGGCATCGGACGGCCGCTCGACGGCGCGTCGGACCTCTGCCCGCAGGCCAAGTCCGATCCGTACAGCAGCCAGCTGAATTATTACATGGGTGCTACACTGCAGCAGCCGGTCTTCTTCGGGCTGCGCACGGTGCCGACCCTCACGGCGTACACGTCGCGCGTGAGCGAGTACAAGGTGTACGTGCGGACGACGCTGATCGGAGGTGTTGCCTCCGTGCAGTACCAGCGCTGGCTGCACACGCCGATAACCTTTGGCTATACCATGGATTTCGGAAGAACGGAATCCCAGCCAGCGCTGTTCTGCGCCGTGTTCAATCTCTGCACCGAAGAGGAGCGTGACAGGGTGCAGAGGAACCAGCGACTCGCGGTCGTGAATGCGGTATTGGTGCACGACGCCACTAACGACCCAATCTCGCCGACTTCTGGCTCGCTGTCGCGATTCGAAATCCGCCACGCGTCACCGCTTGTGCTGTCGGACACCGGCCTGCAGTTCAACACTCTACTCGGCGACGCCTCGCGCTACGTTTCGATCGGCGGCGGCAACGTCGTCGCAATGCACATTCGTGCGGGATTGGTGTTCAATCGGAATTTTCAGACGAACGTCGGCTTCATACCTCCGCAGGAGCGACTGTACGCTGGCGGTCCGAGTTCGGTCCGCGGGTTCGCCCAGAACGAGCTCGGCGCCGACACGTACATCGCGCCGTCGTACGATACGGTCTCGGTGCTTGATAGTGTGGGACACAGCAACACGTATTTCCGCTATGTCGGCAACGCCAAGCCGCGTCGTATTGTGCCCGTCGGCGGCAACAGCCTCGTTGTTGCCAATCTCGAATTACGCCTGCGAAGTCCGGTGCTTCCCGACGTTCTCCAGTTCGGTGTTTTCGTCGACGCCGGAGACGTGTGGAACCGTGGCGGCGCGAGCACCTTTAGTGGATACCAGATCAAGGTCACGCCGGGAGTGCAGGTAGCTGCACTTACGCCAATCGGACCCGTGCGCGTTGTAGTCGGGTACAATCCCTACAGGCAGTCCGCCGGTCCGCTTTATTACGAAACGAACACGGGCACCGGCGCGCTCCCATGTGTGGCGCCTGGCAACACGCTAAAGGTCACCGTCGACAACAGCGCCCCAACGAATCCGCAGCTTGTGCAGACTCCGGGAGTTTGCAGCGGCTACAATCCACCAGCGAACAACTCATTCGGAAATCGGCTGACGTTCGGCCTCGCGATAGGGCAGGCGTTCTAGAGCCGTGACGCTTCGAGGCAGGATCGTCATTGGCACCGCTGCGGTGCTGCTCACCATCTTCTCGCTCGTGGTGCTCGGCGTTGTCGCTGTAACCCAGACCGCCCGCGGTAGAGAGCAGATTCGGCGATTGGTCGTCTCAGGACTCAAAGACCGGGTGCATGGATCGCTGTACATCGGTCGCATCAGCGACGGATTTTTCACCGGCCTCACAATCGACTCGCTCGCGATTCGTGATCTGCAGGATTCATTGTTCATCAGCACTGGACCAATTTCTGTACGCTACGATCTGCGCGACCTGCTCGCCCGGCGCGTACTGCTCCACGATATTGTCGCCGAGCATCCGGTTGTTCACATACGCCAGCACGAAAACGGGGACTGGAATTTCCGCGACGTATTTCCCGAATCCAAACCCACTCGATTCGAAACCAAGAGCGCCAGCTCGTTCATCGTCATCGACTCAGCGCTCGTGCGCAACGCCGCGTTCATTCTCACCCTGCCATGGCATCCGGCGCCGTGGCTCAAGCACGCCGCACTCGACAGCGCGATCCACTTTGAGCTGACCCGCTCCGATCATGAAATTCGTCGCACGCGCGAAGGCTTCGCGCGCACGTGGCAGTGGAAGAGCGGCGACGTGGCCATTCCTTTCGCGCGAATCAGTGATCCCGATACCGTCGGCATGCTCGTACGCTTCGCCGACCTCAATGTCGACGAAGCCGATCCGCCCTTTCTGTTCCACGGCACCAGTGGGGTGATCCGGCAGCTGGGAGACTCGATCTGGCTCGACATACCGCACGTCGATCTGCGGGCGTCCACTGGACGCGCCAAGGGCAAGGTTGTCTGGGGAAGCGATCTTCCCATTCGGTATGACGTGCACGTCCACGCCGATTCGATGTCGCTCAACGACATTGCGTGGGTCTATCCGACCCTGCCTCACACCGGATCAGGCAAGACGGAGCTCGACATTCGTACGCAATCGAGAAACCCGCGTCTCACCGATTTTGTGCTCACGTCAATGGACGTGCGTTCTACGCGCTCGCGCCTCCTCGGCCGAATGACGTTCACGACGGGCGATGATACCCTGAGCGTGTCGGACGTCCAGCTCACGGCAGCGCCAGTCAATTTTGATCTGCTCCGGACACTCAACGGCAAACCGTTTCCGTATGACTGGCAGGGCGATGTAACGGGAACGGTGAAGGCGTCCGGCGGCAATCTCGCGCGCTTCCACGTTGACGACGCTCAACTGCGGTTCTCCGATGCCAATGTGCCCGGCGCTGTCACCATCGCGAGCGGAAAGGGTGGCCTGAACATCTATTCGCCTGCGTACACCGAGTTTCACGATTTCGCAGTGAACGTCAATACGCTCGATCTGCGCACTTTGCAGTACCTGAACAAGAACTTCCCTCGCCTCAACGGCACTGTTTCCGGGAGCGCTGTTCTCGATTCAGTATGGTTGGATGTCCGGTTTCACGATGCACAGCTCACACACGAAGACGGCGATGGCCCACAGTCGCACGTTACTGGTGATGGACGCGTGACGTGGGGCGACAAGTATCTGACATACGATCTGGATCTGCAGGCGCAGCCACTTGCGTTTGAGACGCTGCGAAAGTCCTACGTCAATCTTCCATTGCGCGAATCGCTGAGCGGCCCGATCCGCGCCCAGGGACAGAGCCCGGCTCTTCATTTGACCACGTCGTTGTCTGGTGACGGTGGGACACTGGCGTTTGACGGAACCGTCGACGCCGATCCGCCAGTGTACGGGGCACACGGAACCGGCAACGTAACCAGCGCGAACATCGCTGCGTTGCTGGGCAACGCATCACTGCCGCACACATCGCTCAACGGTAGCTACGCCCTCGATGTCATCGGCGACTCCCTTCCTGATTTCACCGGATCGGCGTCGGTGTCGCTGCTAGAGTCGCGGCTCGGCAACAGCACGCTCAGCCCGTCGTTTGCCCGCGTGCGTTTTGGCGACGGCCTGATCGACGTCGATACTCTGGTTCTTGCCGAGGGCACCACCACGGCCGAAGCTCACGGAACCGTTGCCACTTCAGCCGCCCGGAGCGGGGCACTGCAATTTCAGGTCAATCTCGCCTCCGTCGATGAGATCACGCGTCTCCTGGACAGACAACCAGCCGCGCCCCAACCGAAGTCGTCTGCGCTTGCGTCGTCCGGACCTATAACCATCAAGGGCACTCTGAGTGGTGCGCCGAGCCAGCTACAGGCAGAGGGCACCGCCGCCGCGCGCGATGTTGAGTCGGGGCCGGCGCACATTCGGAGTGTGCACGCGAGCTACGCTCTGCGCGACCTCGGGACCAAACCAAGCGGCGTGGTTGCGCTCACGATTGACACTATCTCAGCTGGTCCGATCCCCATCAACCAGGCAACCATGGGTCTCCGGATAAGCAACGGTAATGCTGCAGCGTTCAGAGCCGATTTGGTTGGCACCGGCACCACCCGTGCCTCCGCGTCCGGAGAGATTTCGGCGGCTGACAGCGGAATTGTGAAATTCACCGTAGACTCCGCGCGCCTTGACGTGGATTCCGTCAATTCGTATTCGCTCGGAGCGCCCGTGCACCTGCAGTCGACTTCGCGCGGCTTTACTGTCGATTCACTGCTCCTGTCACGCGCACGCGGCGGGTCAGCTTCGATTCGTGACATTGCGCTGCTTGGCGACTCCATAAGCGGCTCGCTGCGTACCGATGGATTCAGCTTGGCATTGCTCGAGCTACTCGGCAGCGGCGTGACGAACGTTCGTGGCGCCCTGACCGCCAACATAAGCGTCGCAGGCACCACAAAGCATCCTCACCTCAGCGGAAGCGTCGTCGTCGACAGTGGCGCCGTCAGTGTTTCCGCCATCGGCGTGCGACTCGACCGGCTCGACGCGAACATTGCGCTGAGCGGCGACACCGTATTTCTACGGAAGCTAACAGCGACGACAGCTCGCGAGCGAAAGGGAACACTCGATGTCACCGGCACGATTGCTCTCGCGCAGTATGACGATCCCGTATTTGCGCTCCGCGCTACCGCGCAGAACTTTCGCGCCATCGACCGGCGCGGACTCGCGTCGCTTGACGTGAGTACGACGACGCCAATCTCGCTTGTGGGTCCGTATTCCGGCGCGCGCGTCACCGGCGCGGTGCGCGTTGACCGCGGGACCGTGTACATCCCGGAGCTCATCACCAAGCGGCTGGTCGATCTCAACGACCCCGAACTGCTCGATGTTGTGGATACCACAGTCGCCAGTAACAGGGCGATCCTGCCGGCCGCACCAAGCGAGTTCACCAAGAACCTGCGCCTCGACAACGTTTCGATCGGCGTAGGCGACGATGTGTGGCTTCGGTCCGCCGAGGCCAACATAAAGCTCGGCGGTACTCTGAACGTGACGTTGGGCCGCAGTCCCGTCACCGGCGAGCGGTCGCAGCTCGCACTCGACGGTCAGCTCAATGCGGTGCGCGGAACGTACCGACTTGACGTTGTGCCGTTCGTGCAGCCAACGTTCGATGTGGAGCAGGGAACGCTCCGCTTCTTCGGCACTCCGGACCTCGATCCGGCCCTGGATATCACCGCAATCAATACGGTTCGCCGTCCTCGCACGAGCCTCAACGGACAGGACATCAGAATTCGCGCGACGATCGGCGGCACTCTGTCTGCACCGACGCTTGCACTGGCCAGCGCCGACAACCTTCCGCTGTCGCAATCGGATCTGTTGAGCTATCTGATTACCGGTGAGCCGGCCTTCGCGCTAGACTATACCTCCACGCAGTACATTAATCAGCTCGCAAATGTTGCCGTGCGCTCTGCGGGAAATCTCATAAGTAGCGCGATTCCGAGATCAGTATTCGACGTCGTTGAGCTTCAGACGCCGGCGTTGCTCGCACCACAGGAGCCCGGAACGACTGACAACTCCACTTTCTACAGCAATCTGCTCAATACGCGCGCGCTTGTCGGCAAGCAATTCAGCAACAACCTGTTCCTGAATTTCAGCACCGGTTTCTGCGCGGAGAATTTTCGGACCGCCGCCAACTTCCAGCGCAACCTTGGCCTGCAGCTCGAGTACCGTCTCAACCGGAGCTACACGGCGCAGCTCGGCGTTGAGCCCGGCACCACGGATCTGCTATGCTCCCGTCCTGGCGCGCTCCAAACTTTCCAACAAACGCCCCCACAGCTGGGCATCGATTTCCTGCGGTCTTGGCGGTTTTGATGGCGCAAGTGGGAGCCGGCAGCGATCGTCCTCTCGCAGGCCACCTCGACAACGCTCTGCTGATAGTCAATCCCGCATCGCGCCGCGGCAGGAAGTCGATGCACGCGGCACAACGCGCGTTTGCGAAGCTCGGCGTGCCGTGCGATGTCGTGGTGACCGAGCGCCGCGGTCATGCCGGTGAGATCGCGGCCGCCAACGCAGCGGACTATTCCGCGATCTTCGCGCTGGGTGGCGACGGAACCGCTGTCGAGATTATCGGCGCGCTGGTACCGGATGGACCGTACGTCGGAGTGCTGCCCGGCGGCACCGGCAACTTGTTGGCGCGGGCGCTTGGAATTCCCCTCAATGTCGGACGGGCCGTAAAGGCGCTCGTCAATGGTGACCGGGCCCGCGTCGACCTGGGACGGCTGAGCGACGGCACGCGGTTCGCTATTGGCGCAGGAGTCGGTATCGACGCATCGATGATTGCCGGAACATCACAAGGGTGGAAGCGCCGCGCCGGAGTTCTCGCGTACGTCGTTACCGGCGTGATCCACGTGCTGGGGCGGCGCAGGTTCGTCGCCCGCGTCACCGTTGACGGCGTCGTGCACTCCCGCGAGGCCGCGGTCGTCCTTGTAGCCAATTTCGGTGTACTGCTCAACGGGCTGGTGACGCTCGGCGACGGCATCCGCCGCGACGACGGGCTGCTGGATGTGTGCGTCTTTGATCCGGTCAGTTTGACCGATGTGCTCCGTATCAGTTGGAGACTTATGTTTCAGAACTTTACAGCCGACTCGGCGA
>JBDTIP010000129.1:0-21100 GCA_039936295.1 Gemmatimonadaceae bacterium | reverse complement strand
GCCGGCGACGACGTGCGCCGCGCCGGGTATTCCGCCGAGCTCAAGATCGACGGCGCCGCGATCAGCCTGACGTACGAGAATGGAATTCTCGTAATGGGCGCGACGCGCGGGAACGGCGCTATCGGCGAGGATGTGACAGCCAACCTGCGGACCGTACGAGACGTACCACTGCGACTCACCGGAGCGCCACGTGGGCGCATCGAGATCCGTGGCGAGATTTACTTTCCGTTCGATCAGTTCGAGCGCATGAATGAGGCACGCGTCGCTGCGGGCGAGCCGGTGTTCGCGAATCCCCGCAACGCATCCTCGGGAAGCCTGCGCCAGCTCGATCCAGCGATTACCGCGTCGCGCCCGTTGCGATTCTTCGGTTACGCGGTTGCGTTCGATGATCCTTCCAAGCTTCCATTCAGGACGCAGTCCGAAGTACTGGCGACCTTGCGCTCGTGGGGAATCCCTGTCGCGGCGCACGGAGCCCGCTGCGAGACGCTCGAACAGGTCACCGCCTGGGCGCACAACGTTGAGCATGAGCTGCGCGCGGAACTCAACTTCGCGATCGACGGTGGAGTCGTGAAGGTCGATTCGTTGCGGCTGCAGGATGACCTTGGCGTAGTCGGCGGCCGCGAACCGCGCTGGGCAATCGCTCGGAAGTTCGCGCCAGACATCGCGGAGACGCGCTTGACCGCGATCGAAGTGAACGTCGGCCGCACGGGGCAGTTGAATCCGTATGCCGTGCTCGAAGCAGTTGAGATCGGAGGCACTACTGTGCGCCTCGCTACGCTGCATAACGAACAGCTCGTGCGCGACAAGGACCTGCGTGAAGGCGACGTCGTACAGGTCAAACGCGCCGGCGACGTGATCCCTCAGGTGATAGGCCCGGTACCGGAGCGCCGTACGGGAACCGAGCGTGAGTGGCACATGCCGTCCCACTGCCCGGTGTGCAACACTCCGATCCAACGCGATGCGGATCTCGCGGCGATATACTGTCCCAATGTCGCCTGTCCCGGCCGCCAGCTCGAAGCACTCGTTTACTTTGCGTCGCGCAGTGCGATGGACATTCGCGGCCTGTCATACGCGCGCATCGAGCAACTGCTCCAGGCTGGCCTCGTGCGCGACTTTGCCGACCTGTACACTCTTTCCGTTGACGACGTACTGGCGCTGGATGGCTATCAGCAGAAGAGCGCGTCGGCGCTTGTGGCGGCGATACGCACATCGCGATCGCAGCCACTATCGCGCCTTCTCACGGCCCTGGGGATTCCGCACGTCGGCGAGACTGCGGCACGTCTACTCGCGCGGCATTTTGGAAACATGACCGCACTAGCGGCAGCCAACGTCGAGCAGATCGAAACGATTCGCGGACTCGGGGGGGTCATCGCACAATCGGTGGCGAGCTATTTTCACGATCCGTCGGTCCGCGGCCTGATTCGCAAGCTCGGTAACGCTGGCTTGACTTTCGATGAGCCGACTCCAGCAGCGGCGTCGGGTGCCCTCGTCGGCCAGACGGTCGTCATCACAGGCACGCTTCCCAGTCTCTCTCGTACGCAGGCCGCCGCGCTTATCGAGCAGAATGGCGGGCGGGTAACTAGTTCGGTATCAAAGGCAACTACTTTTGTGCTTGCCGGCACCGAGCCAGGCAGCAAATTAGACAAGGCAAACGCGCTCGGCGTCCCCGTCTTAGACGAGAGCGAGCTGTTCAACCGAATCGGGCAATAGAGTGAACGAAACCCACGCTGATACGACTCCGCTGTTGTCCGTCCCGTCCAGCGCCCTGCTTGCGCTACGCAAGGCGCTTCTTACGCGGCCTGACCTCGACACTGTATTCGCGCTCCGCGACGCAGCGTACGCCGGTGGCGACTCCATGTACGAGGCCTTCCGGTCATTCGTAAGCAGGACCGACGCCGTCGACCCAAAAGAGCTCGATGTGAACCGGTTCTTTGAGCGCGCTGGCGAGTTCTGGACGCGGTCCGGCTGGGGCGTGACCAAATTCAGTGAAGCAGACGGCTCGTTCTGCGCCGTCGAAATCACTGGTTGCTGGGAGGCCAATCCCGACGATCAACCCGACCCTCGAGGCTGCCATCTCACAGTCGGAATGATGGGCGCCTTCCTCGGAAAGTTCGCCGATTACCCGGTCGCCGTGCTCGAAGTCGAAGGCCCTGCGACAGATTGCGAGCGCTGCCGTTTTCTGGCCGGCAGCGTCGAGATGATAGCTGCGTACTACGCCGAGCATTCGTGATCACGTAGGAGGCGGCGCCGCCGCCCATGGCCCATTTACGTGCGATCGGACGGCGATTTACCCACGATCGGGCGCAGATTACCCCAGAACGGATTCTACCCGTTCAACAAATCGCCGTACACCGGATTCGGCACTAGCGCGCCGTCGACGATGACCTCGCGATCCCATGGCAGCACCACCGCGCTCTCGGTGGCCAGGGCGTGGAAATCGGGCTCGTAGCTTCCGGTCCGGAAGCAAACAGCTGTTCTAACCTCGGTCGCGCCGACGTGATGGAGCGCTGAAATCGCGAGTCGGAGCGTATCGCCGCCATCGCAGGTCTCGTCCACTAGCAGGACGCTGCGATTCCGGGCCTGAGGTGGCGCCTCCCCGAATACCGCAGGTGTATCACGGATCACATGGGCGTGGTATTTCCGGCTCACCAGAATAGAGTGGAAGTCGCACCCCAGCATGGCAGCCACCACGGCGCCGGGCACGACGCCGGCTGTGGCAACTCCTACTACCAGATCCGGCTTATACTCGCGCGCAACCTTCAGAGCCAAACCCCGTGATAGCTCGCCAAAGAAGGGCCACTCGATGACGAGTACCCCGCGCGTCGGATCGATTGATGTGCGTCGAGGCATACCAGCAAGCTAGCCCGGAGCGCGCGTCCTCGATAGCTTCCGCTGATGTCGTTCTGGAGCCGCCTCACAGGGAAGCCAGGTTCACAAAAGCCGCAGAGACTGGACTACTTGAGCGAGGCACTCGCGCTCGAGCGGCAAGGTGACTACGATGCGGCGCTCACGTCGTATCGCCTCGCAATGCGCGATCAGCCCAGCAATTTCAAAGTGCTGCAGAACATGGCCATCGCGTACACAAAGGTTGGACAGCCGGAGCAGGCGATCCGGTGTTATCGCGGAGCGCTGCAGATCGAGCCCAAACTCGCGGGCGCACACTACGGTCTGGCCTTTCTCCTGCTAAAGCGCGGTGATATCGCAGACGCCGCCTACCACCTGGACGCGTTTCTCATCGACGCACCCAAGAGTCCCGATGCCACGCGGTGGGTGACGCATGCCCGCGACACGCTAGAGTCCCTCCGGACGACCGGTGTTGACGAGGGTCAACCCCTCGACGTCAATCCCGATGGTGACCTCGACGGTGCGCTCGACGGCGCGCTCGACGGCGCGCTCGACGGCACGCTCGACGGCGCGCTCGATCTGGATCCTGAGATCGATCCGCCGCCAGCGGCAGGGGAATAAGTGGGATCTGTTCTCGCGGTGGTCAGCCAGAAAGGCGGCGTCGGCAAGACTACCACTGCCGTCAATCTCGCCGCCGCATTCGCGCGCCGCGGACTCAAGACGCTCATCATCGACGTCGATCCGCAGGGTGCAGTACGCTACGGTGTGGGACTGCGGCGTGATCACTCCGTATACGGATTCGCCGATTACTTGAGTGGCGAGTGCGCCTTGCGCGACGTAATACTACCCACGGCGCTGCCATGGTTGCGAGTCATACTCGCGGGAACCGTGAGCGACGAGGCCGATCATCTCGCATACCAGAGCCTCGTTGCAGAGTCCGATCTTCTCCCAGAACTCCTGGAGACCGCTCGCCAACGCTGCCACATCGTGGTCGTGGATACGCCGCCTGGACTCGGTCCGATCACGCACAAGGTGCTGCTCGGCAGCCAGCATGTCGTAGTTCCGCTGCAGTGCGAGCCGCTCGCCCTGCAGACCACGCCGCAGATTCTTCGTGGTATTCAGAGCGTCGTGGAGGTCAACGAACAGCTAATTCTGGACGGTCTGATCCTCACCATGTTCGAGCCTGGCAATCCCGCGAGCGAGCGCGTAGTAGAATACGTGCGGCAACATCTACCCGCGAATATCGTCTTCCGGCAGCTCGTGCCGCGCACGATCGGCGCCGCCGACGCCTTCGCCGCTGGCCAACCGGTCGTCACGCGCAATCCGGCCGACGCCGCCGCCCAGGCATACATCAATATCGCAACGTCCCTGGTTGAGCGAATGGATGGCTGATTTCGCAGGTGGCGCAGTCGCATCACGCCGTCGCATCGCAATCGCGCTGGTGTGTGCAACCGTTGCGACTGTCGCGGGCCTCGTTTCGTGCGCTCAAATCGACACGGATCCGTCCCACGTCGCTTCCATCGCGATCGATACGCTTCCCTTCCCGGCCGTCGTTGCGCACGACTCGCTGCGTGATTCCCTAGGCGTCGCGCGACCGCTGCGTGCCACGGCGTACAACATCGAAGGTGCAACACTTCCGGCAACGGTTATCCGCTTCGGAACTCCCGATTCCGGCGCGAAGGTCGATAGCATCAGCGGATACATCGTCGGCGATACAGCGCGCTCGACGCTAGTTCGCATCATCGCCAGCACCGGGCGACTGCAGGCAGCGCCGGATACCATTTACGTAGTCCCATCACCCGACACCGTACTCGCTGTAAACGCCACGGATTCGCTGCTCTATTCGCTGACCGACACTACTGCGAATGTCTCCAATCCGCTGCAGCTGCAGTTGCTGCACAGGGTGCCGGTGTCGACACCGCTGCCGGTACGGTCGTGGCTTGTCAGTTATCAAATCGCGTACCCGTCGGATACGACGCTGGCACAGCTGGTGGACCGTAACGGAAGCCTGCGCTCCAGGGTGGACACTACTGCCGCCGACGGAACCTCGTCACGCCGGATTCGGATCCGCCCGTTGAGTCTTACCAGTATCAATGATTCCGTCGTCGTGATCGCGACGGTGCGGTATCGAGGCGCACTTGTCGCCGGTGCACCCATTCGATTCGTTCTGCAGGTGAAGCCACACCCGTAGACTGGAGCATCAAAATGCTGGTAGCGAACGGTGGACCGCGGCCCCCTGTCGGAACCCTCACACAGCTCTTTTTTGATGCCGTAGAAGGGTACGACAGGCCCAACGCACTGCAGGTGAAGATCGGGGGCCGCTACGAGCCCATTTCGCATCGACTTCTTCTGGAACGCGTACGCAATGTTTCGTATGCCTTGCGCGAACTCGGGCTGAAGACTGGAGACCGCGTCGCAATCATTGCAGAGAACGGGCCCGAATGGGCGATCGCCGATTACGCCTGTCTCTCGACGCGCCTCATCGACGTTGCCGTCTATCCCACGCTGCCGGCGGGACAGATGCAGTACATACTGAACGACTCTGGTGCCGTCGCGGCATTCGTGTCGAACGCGGATCAGGCGCGAAAGGTCGCCTCTATCAGAAACCATCTTCCCGCGCTCAAGTGCGTCATCAGTTTCGACGCGATCGAACCAGGTCTTGCCGACTTCAACATCGCAGCGTTCGAGCGCCGCGGCGCCGATGCAGCTCCGGCTGATGCAGCAGCGCACCATCGCGAGCTCGCGCTGGAAGCAAAACCGGGCGACGTGGCGACCTTTCTTTATACCTCGGGCACCACGGGTGAACCCAAGGGCGTGATGCTGACACATGACAACATCTCGTCCAACGTCGCTGCTTCGCGAAGTCTGATCCCATTCACGGCCACCGATGTCGCGTTAAGCTTCCTGCCACTCTCGCACATCTTCGAGCGTACCGTCGGGCACTACCTGATGTTCGCGACCGGTACGTCGATCGCATATGCGGAATCGATCGCAACGGTTGCCGACGACATGCTGGAAGTGCATCCTACTCTGATGGTTTCGGTCCCGCGCCTGTATGAGAAAATGTATGCGCGCGTGCTCGCGAGTGCCTCGCAAGGAGGGGCGCTCAAGAAGCGCATTTTTGCGTGGGCACGCAGCGTGGGTGAAAATTGGGCGGATGCTCGACTTGCGGGCGGAACGCCAAATGGCGCACTGGCGCTTCGTTATCGTATCGCTGATCGGCTTGTCTTCTCCAAGCTTGCCACCCGCACAGGGGGGCGCATGCGGTATTTCGTATCCGGAGGCGCGCCGCTAGCCCCGGAGATAATCAAATTCTTTTACGCAGCCGGTCTCGTCATTCTTGAAGGTTACGGCCTCACGGAAACATCTCCGCTGATTTCCGTCAACACTCCAACCTCCTACAAAATCGGCACGGTGGGAATCCCGGCGCTCGGCATTTCCGTGGCGATCGCGGAGGACGGCGAGATTCTGACGCGTGGACCGAACGTGATGCTGGGCTATTACCGCAAACCCGAGCAGACCGAAGCGGCAATCGACAAGGATGGATGGTTCCACACGGGCGACATCGGCACCCTCGTCGACGGGTTCCTGACGATCACCGATCGCAAGAAGGATCTGATCGTTACTGCCGGTGGCAAGAACATTGCGCCGCAGCCAATCGAGGCCGCAATGAAGCGCAGCAAGTTCGTGGCCGAAGCCGTTCTGATCGGCGACCGTCGCAAATTCCCGATGGCATTGATCGTGCCCGATTTCGGCCCGCTGGAAGCGTGGGCGCGCTACAAGTCGCTGGCATTTTCGGAGCACGCGAGTCTCATCGCGCTGCCGGAGGTCAAGGCCAAGATGGAGCGCGAGACGCTCGCCGGCCTTACTGAGCTTGCGAGCTTCGAGACGCCCAAGAGGATCGCTCTGCTACCTGCTGAATTCTCCGTTGAGCAGGGTGAGCTGACCCCAACGCTCAAGGTAAAGCGGCGAGTCATCGACGAGCACTACAAGCATCTCATCGATGAAGTCTACGCAAACCGCGACATTCAGGGCTCAGCGCCGGTGCAAAGCCACTAGCGGGCCACGCTTCTCTCCGACCCAGAATTCAGAATCACGAGCAATTTCCTCAATTTCGCCGGGAACCGGCACGTCGACGCGTGCGACCATTCGTCCCGATGCCGACAGCGAGCGCGCCGCAAGCGCGAGGTTAGCGGTGGTCCAACCTGGCTCATCGATCGCGATACCGCGAAGCGATCCATCAGCGAACGGTAGCCTCCGGCCACAGCGCAGCTCCCCCACGCGCTCCGATTCCCCAACGGGTTCCTCCGCGTTCACGGCGTACGCGCGCAATGACACGAGCTGCGAGACTTCGTGCGCATACCGCGCCCATCGTCCGACCAGCGCCACCGTCGCACCGTCTGAAGCAGCGAGAAAGGCTCCAGCGCGCAACGCACCCTCGGCACCGTCATCGTCCGTCGTTTCACGCTCCTGAACAGGGGCGCCCATGGTGAAAAGCGCGATGCCACCATGAATGGGATACTCGCGGCGGCAGGTGGGGCAACCCAGCACGCCTTCGATAACCAGGCGGTCGTCGCGAGTATCTATCGCTGCAACCAGCGGAATCTGCAGATGATCCGCGGTGCAACGAAGAACGTCCAGTAATTCTATGAACATGCGCGAGCCGCGACCTGGATCTCAGGAATGCGACAGTCGCAATTCATCGACGTTTACCGCGGGCGGTTGAGTCACGGCATACAACACAGCCCGAGCGACGTCGTCGGGTTGCAACATCGCGTCTCGCGTCGGCGGAGTTCGGCTCTCTCCATCGAACGTGATGTCGTTCCACATCGCCGTGTCGACCGGTCCCGGAGAGATGAGAGTTGCGCGGACGCCGGACGCCCTCAGTTCCTCGCGCAATACCTCATGCAACGCCCGAAGCGCGTGTTTCGCAGGCGCATAAGCTCCGTTCTCGGGGAAGATAGCTCTATCCGCGATAGATCCGATTGTAACTATATGCCCGCTGCCACGCCGCCTCAGTTCCTCGATGAATGCCCGCACGACAAGAAACGGTCCGACGAGGTTGGTCCCAACGACTTCGGTGAACAGTCCGGTGGGCATGGCGTCGAGTCGGGCTACGCGGAACACCCCTGCGTTGTTGACGATGATGTCCGGCACACCTCCGAACGTAGCTTCGACCCCGCGAGCCATCTGCAGCACCGAGGCTTCATCGGTAACGTCGCAGCGCACGGCATGCGCGGCGTTCCCAATCTCCCCGGCGACTCTAGCCAGGGCTGCTGCATCGCGCGCGACGAGGGCAACGCGTACGCCTTCGCTGGCGAGTGCGTGTGAGATGGCCGCTCCGATGCCGCGCGAAGCGCCGGTGACGAGCGCACTGCGCCCCGATAACGCTCCGCTCAGAGCGACGACCCGTTCTGGATGAGTCGCAAGAACTCGTCGCGCGTCTTCGAGTCGTCGCGGAATGAGCCAAGTACCGCAGAAGTAACGGTGGTCGAGTTCTGCTTCTGGACCCCTCGCATCATCATGCAGAGGTGCGCAGCCTCGATGACGACCCCGACGCCTCGTGGCTTGAGCACGTCCGTCAGCGCCTGTGCGATCTCGACTGTCAGTCGTTCCTGTACCTGCAGCCGCCGCGCGAAAATATCCACCACACGTGCAAGTTTAGAGAGCCCAACGATCTTGCCATCTGGAATGTACGCGATGTGCGCCTTGCCGAAAAATGGAAGCATGTGGTGCTCGCACATGGAATACAGCTCGATGTCGCGCACCAGGATCATGTTCGACTGTTCTTCTTCGAACATCGCGTCACCGATCACCGTGCGCGCATCCTGCTGGTAACCCTGCGTGAGAAACGCCATCGAGCGAGCGACGCGCGCCGGCGTCTTGAGCAACCCATCACGATCAGGTTCTTCCCCGATCAATACCAGCTGCGCCCGAACGGCCGCTTCGTACGCTGCAAGGACGTCGGCGGATACGGTCGCCGCGGGTCCGTCATCGATATCGAGTGCTACCGCTTCGTTATTCGCCATTGTATTCCACGTAGTTGTTTTCCGTTTCCCATAGGACCAGGCGCACCAGACGTCCTGGAGTGACTCTCCCGTGAAGAATCCGCCAGAACTGCACGATCACGTTTTCGGCGGTGGGGATGATCCCATGCATGAACGGGACGTCAACGTTCAGGTTGTGGTGGTCCACCAGATCGATCACTTCACCCGTTACCAACTCCTTCAGTTTGCTTAGGTCGAAAACGTACCCCGTATCCACGTTCACCTGGCCTTCGACCGAAACATCGAGCGTATAGTTGTGGCCGTGGCCATACGGATTGTTGCATTTACCGAAAATGCGAATGTTCTCCTCATCGGAGAACGCGGGGTTATGGACTCGGTGCGCGGCGTTGAACTTGAGTCGTCGCGTGACTCTCACAGTAGGCATGGGGGCGCCCTCCGGACGCAAAAACTCCGTCGTGGCTCGAGCCACAACGGAGTTCGGAGCGAAGAGGATTTTTGAAGCCCTGTCGAAACAATGAGGCTCTCACCCACGCTTTCCGCCTTCCCCGCACTGGGGCATGACGTCGGCGCAGTTTATTGATCCCACGTGAAGGACTTATCGGCTCAAAAACTGAGCTCTCCGCCCCGATGAAAACCGCGTAACTTATACTGAGGAAACCTACGTGTGGTTCCCCATCCGGTCAACGGACTTGAGGCGTATGGATCTGGGCATAATCATAGCAGTCGTAATACTTGCGGTGTGGGGCGTCTGGACCTTCGCGCTGAATGCACCGGGGTGGGCGCACTTGCTCCTCACCGTGGGCGTATTTCTGCTGTTTTATCGCATTGTCGTGCGCGGAACGCCTGGCTATCCCAACGGCCGCAAAGGGTAGCGAATGTTCGATCCCACCGCGCCGGGCACCGGACGCGGTTCTGTGGCGGAACAGCCGCAACCGCTCCAATCCGACAACGGACACGACCGTCCCGTCGTTGTTACCGGAGCCGCTGGGTTCGTCGGCATGCACACCTGCCGCGCGCTGGCTGCGGACGGCTGGCACGTCCGTGCACTCGTCCGCAACGCTGCAAAGGCCGCCGAACGTCTTGCGCATCTTCCCATCGAGATCCGCATCGGTGACATACGCGATGCGGCATACATGCGCTCCTCCATGGACGGTGCGTTCGCAGTAGTGCACCTGGCCGCGGTGGCAATCGAGCGCGATGGCGATACATATCAATCCGCCAATGTCGACACAACGCGCGAAGTGATCGACGCCGCAACAGCCGCCAAGGTGCAACGAGTAGTACACATGTCCCAGAATGGCTCGGATAGCGCTTCGCCATATCGCTTCCTCCGAAGCAAGGGCGCCGCCCAGGACATCGTCACCGCGAGCCCCCACCGCTGGACAGTGCTTCGACCGTCAGTCATCTTCGGCCGCGAGGATGAGTTTGCAAACGTATTGGCGCGTCTCGTGCGCCTCACCCCATTGGTACTTCCGCTTCCAGGTCACGGCCGCGCACGCTTCCAGCCCGTCTGTGTCGAGGATGTCGCCGCCGCTATCGCGGTGTCGCTCGGCAAGGATTCCACCATCGCGAAGATCCTTCCGCTCGGCGGACCGGCCACGCTGACTTTGCGACAAATCGCCGAACGCATTCTCGTCGCCATGAACACGCGTAGGATGATCGTCGGGTTGCCTACGGCGGCGGTGCGACCATTCGTCGCTGCGCTGTGGCACCTGGTACCGCGGCCGCCAGTGACAACGGAGCTGCTCGATCTTCTCGCGCTTGACAATACCGTTCAACCAAACGCTCTAGTCGACGTCCTGGGCATCACACCGACGCCGTTCGCGCCAGAAGAGTTGCGCTATCTCCAGGATATCACCGCGGGCGACGCATTACGGAGCCTGTTCCACCACTGAGCACCGTCGCGAGCTATCCGCGGCGCGCTTCTACAGGATCAGATCTCCCAGTTGGACAGTACCACACCTGCGTGCACCGGCTCCGGCTTGTCGTGCAACGTCATTCTCAAGTCTGTCCATCGCACCCGGGCGCCGCGCCGGATCAGATGATTGTAAAGACGAGAATAGACACCCTGCATCCGCATCGCCACACGGCGCGTGCCAGACCGGCGCGCATAATCCGCAAGCTGCGTCGCAAGCAAATCGACGTCTGCCTCCTGGCGCGCTACGAGCTTCAGAACCCGTAACTCATCGCGCCCGCGCCCCTCCACCAGCGGTGCAGTATGACACAGCGCGAAGCCATCCACCGCCCCGCCTCGCTCGAGGACGAGCGTGTCGCCAAGTCCCAGAGAGTGCGTGAGACTTATCTCGCGGCTGAAGTCGTAACCCGGTGCAACGTTGTTCGTGAGCTCGGCGCACCGCCCGATCAATTCTGAACGCTCGCTCTCGGACAACCGTCCGAGCTGCGTAATCCGGGACTCGGCGTATTCCGAATCGAGTGTGATCGTGATCGTGAGATGGCCAGGGATGTAGCCGAGTGACGAATAGAAGCCGATGTTGTCAACCGTGCGTGGCATCGTTTCGAGACCAATCACCGACGCACCCCGAGCCGCCAGCCACGATGCCGCTTCGGTGACCAGGATCTTCCCCAGGCCGTGACCCTGCAACGCTGGCGCCACTGCAAGGGGCCCCATCCATCCCTCGGTACCTGAAAGATGGCACATATTGAACGCGACCACCTCGTCGCGCTCGCCGCGCCATAACATCGCACCCGCGTCGGCATCGTCGATCGCAAAACGCCAGATCGCCGAGCTGAGGTTCGGAACGTGAACTCCGATCAGGCCGTCCTTTCTGTACCGTTCCGTGAACGCGCTGCTGAATACGGTATTGAGGTTCGGAACATCTCGCACGGTCGCCTGGTAGGGGCCTGAGAAACCCGGCGATCGTTTGAAGGTCTTCGCAAATCCGGCGGTCACTCAGGCTCCTTGCATTGGCGTTACCGCGTCAAAGTCCAGGCCGTCCGATTCCAACAGCGCAAGCGGCGACGGATCGCCATCACCGCCGATTGCTATGGACGAGCCCGTCTCTTCATCGTAGCGCACTGTGATCACCCTGTCGACACCCTCCCTCACGCTCTCGATGTGCGTGATCAGGATTATCTGCTCGAAGCGGTCATCGAGCCTGTGCAGCAGCTCGAGGACATTATCCCGCCGCGAGGCGTCGAGCGAGCCAAATACCTCATCCAGGACCAGCAGGGAGAACGGCTGGCCGGATCGGTCGGCAATCATCTGTGATATCGCGAGGCGGAGGACAAGGTTTGCCAGGTCTTCCTCGCCTCCCGAAATGACAGGCTTTGCGATTCCATCTTCGAGCACAGTGATGTCATACCGATCATCCAGTTCGAGCCGGTTGTACCGTTCGTCGGTGAGCGACCCGAGGAATGAGCTCGCAATCTCCGACAACTCTGGGCGCAAGGCATCGTTGAGGTCGCCACGAAGATCCCTGAACGCATTGTCGAGCTCGTCGTGCACAAGGCGCTGCGAATTGAGCGCGCGCAGTCGCCCCGCAACACGCTCCAGCTCGCGCCGTGCCGCATCCGCCATGTCGAGCTTCTGCTGGGCTGCGCGAACGTCACCTTGTGCACCAACAACAATTAGCTCGGTCGCCCGTCCTGATTCAGTCGCGCGCTCGAACTCGACGCGGACAGCGTCATGGCCGGCCTGCGAGAATTCGCGTGTGGCGCCAGCCTGGCGCAGAGAATCGCGCCTCGCGACCGCAGCAGCGAGTTCTGAATCGATCCGCGCACGCTCGACCTGCGCTGCCGGAGCGCGTTCGACAGCCGCTTCCAACCGCGCTACGCGGATGTCCATCGGCGCCAACCTTTCGATCTCCGCACGTACTTTCGCATGCCGCTCGCCGTCGTACTCGGCGCTGATCGAGTTGATTTCCGCCAGCATCTCTTCGCAGCGATCATTTTTGGTCCCGATCTCCCGCTTGAGACCAGGAAGCTCGTTCACCGCTGCCTGCACCTTCGCCAGTTTTCTCTCCAGCTGCGCGAGCGACACGGCAAGCGTGCGCCGTCCTTCTTCAAGCGAAACCAGAGTCGGCGGCATTGTGGCAAGCTGCTCCTCACGATCACGATAGTACTGCCCATCCACGCGAAGCGTTTCGAGCTGTTCGTCGAGCTGCGCGACAACGGCGCGAAAATTCTCCCCTAGCACGCGGCTGCACGTCGGGCAGATGCCGCCGGCGCCCAGTTCGATGATGCGATCGCGCTGCTCCTTGACCTCGGAGTACTGGCGCCGAAGCTCCTGAAGCTTTGTCTCGGCTTCCTGCTTGTCGCGCACCCAGGCTGTCCGCTGCGTCTCCAGCTCCTGAGCGGTCGCGTCGAAACTCGCGCGCGCCTGCTCGAGCTCGAGCGTCACCTCTTCTTCGGCAGCCGGTGCCGTTTCAAGGCGCGCGAGGCGCTCGCGCAACCGCACAAGCTCCTCTGCCAGGGCCCGCTCATTCTCCATCAGCGCGAGCCGACGTCCCTGCTGCCGGAACAGATTGTCCATCTGCTTCTGTTCTTCGCGCAGCGCGCCGAGCGGAGCGACTTCGGCACGAAGTGCGGCGAGCTCTTCGTGCACCGAGGCAATTGCTAGCAGCTCGGAGGCAAGTTGCTCTCCGCTCCGGGTGAGATCGACAACCTCCCGCTCGACGATAGTGATCTCCGCCAGCAACCGCTGCCACTGCTCCCTCTGCCGCTGCGCCTGTTCCCACAGCGGAGTCACGCGGCGCAATTCGGCCAACGCGATCGAATGGCGGGTTCCTGCCTCGTTGGATCGAGAAATCGCGTCCTGGAGATGCGCCGTGGCATCCGACACCGCAGCGGCGATCAGCTCGGGCTCAGGCATCGCCGAGCGAAGCCCTGCGATCTCCGCGCCGACCCTCCGGCGCGTCTCACGCGCTATCTCCTGCGCCGCGCGGAGCCGCTCGTAGCCAAGCACGCGCGACAGAAATTGCGCGCGCTCCGTCGTCCCCATCGCTGCCATCACCGCCAGATCCTTCTGGCCGGTGAAATAGGTGTTGAAGAATTCAGCGCGCGACATTCCCATCCGACGCGCAATGAGCTCGTTCACTGCGCTGATCGAATTGGCGACCGCGTCATCGGCGCCATCGAGGTAAACGGCCGCAGTCGTCAGACCGCGAGTTACGCGGTAACGATGACCGCCAAGCTCAAAGTCGAGCTCAACTTCGACGGCTGCGCGCGGCCCCGCACCCAAAAAACGAATCCCGTCGCGCTGACCCCGAATTGCGGGCTGCCCGTACAGCGCCCACGCAATCGCTTCGAGTACGGTCGTCTTGCCAGCCCCGTTGGGCCCGATGATCGCAGTGATACCGCTCTCGAACCTCATTTCGGTTCGAGCATGCTGGCGAAAATTCACCATTTTGAGCCGGTTGATCCTCACAGGCTCTCGCTCACAGGTTCTCGCTCACAGGAGTTACTGCTGTCGACGAGTCGGCTTGCGTCAGGTACTCCAAGCCCAAGGCCACAAACGCTGGGCGATCGATGTCGCCGGACAACGGCCTTGTCTCCAACTTGTCGCGCAGAACTTCGGCAAGCGATGGTCTCCGCCACGGCGCACCGCCTGCACTTCTATGGACCAGCTCGGGGCGTCTGATGTCGATGTTGAAGTGCATCGCGCGCCGCTTCATGTCGCGCAGCGCCTTGGCATCCATTTGCCGCGCGACATGACGCGACACGTCGGTCACAACGAGGCGAACGATGTTGTCGTCGATAGCAACGCGCGAATTCTCGACGCTATCCTGTACCGCCCTGTCAAGCTCCGCCGCGGAGAGCCCGGCTCCGTCCACCCACGGCAGGTCGACTAGCGGCCGCGAGACTGCGAGCGGGTGAAACGTGTGCGTTGATGTCTCCAGATCCCATTCGATGACGCCCTTGCCGCCGCGAACCGGATCGTACAGCCCGGCACCACGCTCTTCCCTGATTTCACCCCACGGATCGGCACTCGTATAATCAATAGAGCCAGCGTAATACGCGTTTGGCGCAACCTCCCGATGGACGTGGTAGTGGCCGAGCGCGACATAGTCCCAGCGAGCCGGCGCGAGCTCGTCGCGCGTGATCTCGACCGCCGACCGCTCCGCACGCTGCATGTAGTCGGGTAAAACACCCTCCACCTCGCCATGCAACAGAAGAATGTTTCGACGCGCCGACGAGTCCGGAACGAGCGCGGGAACCCCGAATGGCATGTCTGGAACAGCCAGGATCGACAGGCCGTCGTCGGGGAATTCAATGCGCTGGGCATCACCCTCAACCACGAAGATTCCGAGCGGCGAGAACAGTCGAAGTATGCAGCCCGTCTCGGCCGTGCGCGGGGTGTCGTGGTTGCCGGCGACCATCACCACTTTGGAGTTCGGCAGCGATTCCACCAGTCGCGAAAATTGGGTGAACGCGTGAAGAATCGCCGGATTGGACGGTCGCACTGAGTGAAACACGTCGCCAGCAATCAACACCAGATCCGGATTCAGCTCGATGGTACGATCTATCGCTCGCCGGAACGTGCCGGCGATGTCAGCCTCACGCTGATTTATCCCGGCAGCGGTCAACCTCTGGTACTGGCGATAGCCAATGTGCAGATCAGCAAGGTGAACGAGGCGCACCAGATCAGTTCTCCGCGAGCGCTCGAAGCGACTGTGTCACGCGCATCTTTGCGTGGATACGCGGCCTGCCCAAGGGTTGAACGTCGGACACGACACTCACCACCATCTCTGAATCCGTGATCCAGGCCAGGCGTCGATCAACCTGCATCATGCCATCGAGCGTGCCAAATGTGTGCCCCACCGTACCCGTGCCATCCTGCGCGTGGTCGTGTGAAACGCGTCCATGGAAAGATATGTACGCCACGGCCCCATGTCCGGTCAACGAGTCGAGCCTGAACCTGGTAAGGACGCGCGCCGTGCTCGGTCCTGTGGTGCTGAGAGGAACTCGCATGTCGCGCGTCCACGATTCTCCGACGGAAACGGAATGTTCCGGCAGCATCGATGGCGTCTCGGTCCCCATACCGAACACGCCGTCCGCTCCGCTTCCGACGTTCATGCCACCGTTCTCCGCGACCCTGAGTCGAACTGTCTGCCCTTCGAGTGCCCGCTGTGCGTCGCGAAGCGGCTTGAGTGCGACCGTCGATGGAAATACGCGCACCGAGTCAGTCACCGACACCAGGTCGGTGTAACCGTGCGAGCGGTCCAGCACCACGGCGTGCGTCCACACTCTCATCGCGCCCGCCATCACCTCCACCGGCTCACCCGACTCCATCTCGAAACGTTGCACAAGTTCCATGCGCAATGTGTCGCCTGCCGGCGGCGCTATCCTCAGTCGCACTCGCTGCGCGACGACCGGGACCACTGCTACGCCAGACACGACTATCAGAGACACGAAAGACACCACAACGCGGCGCAGCATCAGACTCCGTATGGGTCGTCATTCGGTGAGCTGCGAAGAACAGCCACCTGCGGCCGCTGCTTCAAGGACTGCGTGATACGCTTGGGTAGTCGCGCCTTGAACGTTCCGAACGGATCCGATCCGCGCTCCTTCAACGCCACGGCCAGCGCACGCAAAACATCGCCTTCGTCGTGCAAGCCGATCGAGTCCTGCACGACCTGGAGAGTTACCGACGAATCTCGCCCGCGCAGACTTCTGTACACGGCGACATCCAGCGATACCTCGCCCCCCTGCGGATACTGCTCCGCCCCCGTCCGCCCCGACATCACCGCAGGTCGAGGGAACCGCACGAAAATCGGCTGCGTGAAATGTGGATGCCGGATCATCAACTGACCCTTCTCCAGCGTCGCCAGCTTGGTTCGAGTCGCCGGTGACAGCACGGCGTATCCCGGCGCCGCCAGTTCGTCAGCGTCCATACGCCCGAATACCGACGTCCCGGAGTTGCCGACGACACGGCGATGCACCTGCGACCGAAACTGCTGCGCGCTGAATAGCACCAGGCCCAGATATCGTCCTCGCTCCGCGATGTCCAGAAGCATCTTGCGGACGTACGTATCCGGTCCGTCGCCAGGCGCATACTTGTTCAGCTCGTCGACGAACACCACAACGTGCTTCACCCCAAGATCGCGACGCTCCAGGTGCTCGCGGAGCTTGGAGACAATTCTCGCGAAGATGAGATCCTGAGCGTCCTCTTCTAGATTCGCGACGTCAACTACATACGTCGCGCGGTCTTCAAATTCCCCAAACGGTAGATCGCTCACGGGGCCGGAATCGGTCACAAGCCCGGCGCAGCGAACCGAAATATTGGACAACCGGTTGCGAACCTTGCGGATCGTCGCCACGTGATGCGTTCGCCAGCTTTCCTTGTTACCGTTTTCCAATCCGCGCAGCACATCCTTGAACCAGTCCTCGAGATCAGCGAACGACTGCACCATATGCGGCCGCGACAGCATCGGATCGCTAAAGGTCTGGTCGATGATGCTCCGAGTAATGAAATCGATGAGCGCGTCCGCCTTGGCATCTATGTCATCGCGATTCAACAATACTTCGGCGTACTGCAACACTTCGCGTAAGCCCCACGTTAGCGGCGTCACGTTATGCGACAGGGCTTCGTTCGAGCGTAGCGTGTTCAGCGCGAATCCGCGCGCGGCGTACGGAGCGAAGTACTGCACGTTCTGGAACGGGCGCGCAGGCACATTCATCTTCTCGTACAACGCGCGATCGCCGTCATCCAGCTTGCCCGGCAAGTCCAGAAAGCACAAATCCGGCCCCTTCACGTTGAAGCACACCGCCGCAATCGAGCCACGGCTCTCCGGAAAATGTTCGAATAGCGATGCCAGTAACCATTCCACGGCGCTCGTCTTGGTGGCCAGGCCAGATACACCAGTGATGTTCAGATGCGCCGCTTCGGGGCCCACCAGAAAGTCGGCGTCGAGGTAGATCGTCGCGTCGGTCCCGCCGGCGCGATAGACGCCGATCGGGATTCCCGTGTTGCTGCCCCCTTGCAGGTAACCATCCATCCGCAGCGCAACGTTGACATCAGCTTCCTCCGCAAGGAACACGTCGCCCATCGGCACGGGCTGAAGCGGCTCTTCCGGGATCTGCCGCAACACTGCTGCGCTATACAACCGGATCTCAGCACGGTCTGCCGATCCGAACGACGCACCGGCCGGCGTGCCGTCGTGACCGATGACATCGTGCAGCGGCGAAACCAGATCCGTGTAGCTCAATCCCTCGGTAATTATTCCATAGATGTGCGGAATCTGCCCTTCGACGGGACGCGTGCCGTCTACGCGCACGATCGTCCCGATCCCTGCCGGCGAGTCGAGAGCCGTCCAGAAATGAAACTCGTGTGCAGTGTTCGGCTTCCGTTCCGTCGCAACGACCCGCCCAAGAACCTGACTCACGCTATCGCCCGCAGGAACTGTTCGCAGTCGCGGATACCGTAAGCCATCCTATCCCACCGGCTGTCCGGAAGTGACAGCGGCGACGCCTCTGCAAGTACCCAACGTGAAACCTCGTTCGCACGCGATGCGATGTCACCGCCCGCGGATGCCTCAACGCGCACGAGCCCGAACATCGCATCGTGGCCACGCGGATCGCGCAACCTGAGATACCAACTCATCACCGGATTGCGGCGATTGGGCGACGGAGTGAACACCGAGCTTCGTTCGCCGCAACGCAGCGACATCACCACGTCGAGCGCCGCGCCATCGGCGTACAGCGTCCGATGACTCTTAATCACACCGACCGCACAACTCGCCGCGGCCACACGGCCATTCCCGCTGATTCCGCCGTCGATGAACAGCGGCTCAGCACCATCCACACACCACAATTCGGCAAGCTCCTCCTCCGCAGCTTCACGATCCCGCCCCACGTATTGGAAAGCCACGGCGCGCAACGCCGCTGGGTGCCGCGAAACCCGCTCGCCGCCATCCAGCCTGTAACTGGTATCGACGATGTCCAACCCGCCGACGTCGGTGTGTTCGCCACAGCCAAGCAACTCCAGCGGCATGTAGATGCGGCGTGACACGATGGGCGTACGATGACCCCAGGTCGCGAAGCGACGGTTCGCCCGCACGCGCACCGCCGCGGCAACGGTTCCGTCCACGACTGGAATGCCATTGCGATGCAACGCGATGCGCGCACGCTGAATCCCGTCCAGAAATCCCGCGAAGCGAACCCGGGGCTCGCCAATCACCCGATGCGCGCGAAGTACGCCGCCTTCGACACACTCCGCAACAACTATGTTGGGCTCCCTGCCGTACGCGCCGCCGTAACTCTCGTCGGCCGGCGCGTCAGTCTGGACTATCTGTGCATCCGGGAGCAGTAACTGGATCGCGCGCAATACGTCAATTGACACCGATGTCCCAGGCTTGCTCCAGATCACCCTTCGAATACACCCGGAACGCCGTGAGGGTCTGCGTCTTCTGCAATCCCGGCGCCGTGGCAACCTCTTCCGTGACCACCCGCGCCACACTCTCGAAGTCAGGAACCTCTATAAGAGCGACGAGATCCCAATCGCCACTCACGGAGTACACGCGCGACACCCCTTCAATCCCGGCCAGCTTGGTGGCACATTGCGGGATCCGCTGCGGGTCGGCCCTCACCAGCACGATGGCGGAGATCATCCTATAACGTTACCGAGCGAACACCGAATGGAACAGGCCGAGCGCAGCACGGCGTCACGCAGCCAGAACGTCGTCCACTTTCTCCCGCGGACGGCTAATACGCTCGCGCGCGTCCTTGCGCCCGCCCTGGAGCGAATTGACGCGTCCCAGGCGTCGCTCCAGCTCCTGGTCATCACATCCGACGCCGAATCCGCTGTCGTTGTAGCGGACCTCGTCTCGCATCTCGTCGGCTCCCAGGCCGTAGAAGTCCTCCCCGTCACCTCCGCCAACCGAGCCGCCCGGATGCTCGCCGAACGCCCGGTTCATGCTCTTGCCGGCCCAGCAATCGAGATCCAGAGCCTTATTCAGCGGTCCGCGATTAAGCTTGAGGATCTCCGAACGGTTGTTCTGACCTGGATCGACGACCACATCAGCGATTCGCCACTCGCCGTCGCGGCGATCGAATCGATCTTCGCGGAATTGCCCAAGACCGTAACACGGATAATGGTGGCGCGCCGCGCGACACCAGAGGTCGAGAAGCTCATCGACAATCACCTCCGCACCGCGCGACGCATAACGCAACCGGATGCGGTTGCCGCCGACACTCCGCAGATCGCGCCGTCCGCACCGACAGTCCACTTCCTGAGCGTCACCAGCGCGTCGCGCCCCGCCGCGCTGCGTCGCCTGCTGGACGATCTCGATCCACCATCGGCGACAATCGTCGTTCGCGACCCGGCCTCCGAAGCCGATGCCACTCAGACCGTTCGCAGCCTCGGCTACCGGCGCACGGATGATCCGATCAAGGTCGCGAGGTACGAGGCGATTCCGCCGAGCCACACTGTAATTCTTTACGATTCGCCGGTGATGCCAAGCGAGATCGCCGCTGCAGGTTCCGCCGGTCCCGTGCAGGTCGTCGCGCTCGCGACGCCACGCGACATGATAGCGTTGCACGAGCTGTCGCCGTCGCTCGTACCGTTAACGCTCGAAGGTCCCGGTGCAGCTGCGCGCTCACGCGACGCGTCTCTTAGGGAAGAGCTCGCGCTGCTGCTGTCGCAGGGCGTTGCGACGCGAGAGATGCTCGCACTCGAGCCACTGCTTGATCGCTACGATGGCATCGAGATCGCAGCTGCTGCGATACGACTGCTCGATGCCGAGCGCACCCACAATACAGGGGACCCCAAGCAGATACTCCGCCTCATTGCCCCGGACTCCGGCGCATCACATCGTGAAGCGCGCGAGCCCGAGCGCGGAACGCGGCCTCCAAGGGATGCCCGCGGCCGCGACGATCGTGCACCTCGCGGCCGGGAATTTGGGGGACGGCCGCGCGGCGGTCCCAAACCAGATCGCGGCGAGCGCAAGGAGTGGAGTCCGCGTCCGCCCCGTCGAGAAGACTCTGGCGGTGCTGGTGCTGCTGGGGATGCAGCCGGCGAGCGGCGCGAACGGAACCTGGGGCGCGGACCGCGCTCCGGCGGACCGGGACGCGACGATCGCTCCGGCGGACCCAAAGTACCGCCACGACGCCCGCGGCCATTTGAGCGGTAGTCGGCATGACCGTCGCGTATCAGCACACCGGTGGTTGGATCGAGGTCGTCTCCGGAGTGATGTTCAGCGGAAAGAGTGAGGAGCTCATCCGCCGGATCCGGCGCGCGCTCATCGCACGCAAACGCGTACAGGTCTTCAAGTCGCGCCTGGACGAGCGCT
>JBDTIP010000128.1:0-5622 GCA_039936295.1 Gemmatimonadaceae bacterium | reverse complement strand
CCACTCGGCGGCGTCTGGAAGACCACCAACGCTGGAGCGACATGGTTTCCGATCTTCGACGCGGTGAAGGAAGCGTCGTCGGTGGGTGCAATCGAAGTCGCACCGTCGGACACCAACGTCATCTACGTCGGCATGGGTGACATGATCACGGGCGGCGGCATCAATGAAGGGAATGGTGTCTACAAATCCACCGACGCTGGAAAGACCTGGACGCACCTCGGCCTCGATGCAACAAAGCAGATCCCGTCGATCATTGTAGATCCACGAGATCCAAACGTCGTCATGATCGCTGCGCAGGGAAACATCCACGCGAAAACCGACGTGCGTGGTGTCTATCGCAGCACCGACGGCGGCAAGACCTGGACGAAGACTCTCTATGTCGACGACGAGACAGGCATTCAGAAAATTGCCCACGCTTACGATCGTCCTGACGTAATCTTCGCTACTACGGTTCATCACTACGTTGCGCCCGGCATCCAGACTGCAAGCACGCCGCGTCCAGCAGGCGGCACGTCGCTATACAAATCGACCGATAACGGCGTTACGTGGAAGCAGATTACGGGTGGCGGCCTGCCCCCGCTCTCCGGTCGGACCTCGGTAGCCGTCGCGATGCACACCAATGCGCAACGTGTTTTCCTGATTCAGAATTCAGGACTCTGGCGCTCTGACGATGGCGGCACTACGTGGCGGCAGATGGATGCGGCGGACAAGCGCGTCGCGAACGGACAGGGTGGCTACAACTGCGGCGTGTATGTCAACTCCGAAAACGCGGATATCGTCTATACCGTCAGTACTTCGAGCTACGTCTCGACGGACGGTGGCAACACGTTCACCGGCTTCAAGGGCGCGCCGGGCGGTGATGACCCGCAGCAGATGTGGGGCGACCCGACCAATGGCCAGCGTCTGTTCTTTGGCGAAGATCAGGGTGCGACGGTGTCAATGGACGGAGGTCGCACGTGGAGTCCGTGGTACAATCAGTCCACCGAGCAGGTCTACCACATCGCAGCCGATAATTCGTTCCCATACTTTGTGTATGCAACGCAGCAGGACGCCGGTGCCATTCGCACCCGCAGCCGCGGTAAGCTGGGCGAGATCACGCCGCTAGACTGGAACCCAGTCCCGGGTTGGGAGTGGGGCACCATCATCGCCGACCCGCTCAATCCCAACGTCGTCTTCGCAAGCGGCTCGGGAATCGTGCGGATTTCATATCCGAGCGAGCAGTGGATCAACGTCAGCCCCGCAGCCGACCCGAGCACCGTAACACGCACTACGTCGTCACAGCCGATCATGTTCTCGCCGGTAAACAAGCACGAGTTGCTCGCCGGCATGCAGTATGTCGCTTCCACCACGGACGGTGGCGCGACGTGGAAGATCCTGAGCCCTGACCTCACCTACGCGAAGGGCGAAAAGCCGGCTCCCAAGGGCGAAACGACGGAGCAGACTCCCCCCAAGCGCGACGCGATCGAATCCCTGTCCGCGTCGAGCGTATCCGGCGGTATCATCTGGGCGGGAACCAACAACGGTCTCATCAAGCTCACGCGCAATCATGGCGCAACGTGGGAAGACGTTTCGATTCCGAATCTGGCCAACGCTGCGCGCGCCGATATTTCGAGCGTCGACGCGTCGCATACCGATCCGGCCAGCGCCTACGTCGCGGTTGACTACCACACCATTGGCGACTACAAGCCGTATTTCTACCGCACGCACGATTACGGCAGGACGTGGACGCTGATTGTGAACGGGATGGCGACGGGCGAGCCGAACGGCAGCTTCGCCCGCGTCGTTCGCACCGATCCAACGAAGCCGGGCCTGCTCTTTGCCGGCACCGAAAGCTCGTTCTACGTTTCGTTCGACGATGGCGACAACTGGCAGTCGCTCATGCTCAACCTTCCGAACACGTCGTACCGGGACATCACGTTCCACGGCAACGACATGATCGTTGGTACGTACGGCCGTGGAATCTGGGTGCTTGATGATTACGCGGTGCTCCGCCAGCTGACGCCGAGCATCGCATCGGAGCCGGTGCATCTATTCAAGCCCGATGCGACTGTACGCGTGCGACGTAACGTGAACGCGGACACTCCCTTCCCGCCGGAAGTGCCACATGCGCTCAACGCGCCGGATGGCGTCGTCATCTACTATTCGCTCGCATCCAAGCCGTCGTCTCCGATCAACATCGCTATCCTCGATGCGTCGGGAAACGTAGTGCGACACATGTCCAGCACGCCGCTGGCGCCGGTGAAGGAAGCCGCCGTACCGCCCGAGCCGAATTTCTGGATCGCACCGCCCTTCTCCATTCCGGCAGAAGCTGGCACCAACCGCACGAACTGGGATTTCCGGTATGATGCGCCGCCGGCGTTCACGCACAGCTTCGAGATCAACGCTAACCCTGGGCTTACTCCGCCCTCGCCCGAAGGACCGCTCGCCCCGCCGGGCATCTACACCGTCAGGCTCACCGTAGATGGCAAGAACTACACGCAGACAGTCACAGTAGACAACGATCCGCGCTCTCCGGCAACCCTCGCTGCAGTGCGCGCACAGCACGATCTGTTGATGAAATTCTACGCCGGGACCAAAGAATCGTGGGATGGATATAACGATGTGGAATCAATGCGTCACGCAGTCGCCGCACTCGCCGGCTCGGGTCAGCCGGCCGAAGTTGCTTCGGCCGCAAAGGCATTCGACGCCAAACTCGCCGCGGTTGGCGGATCAACTGAAGGTGGATTCGGTGGTTTCCGTCGCGGCGGACCGCCCCCACCGCCCAATTTCGTGAGAATGAACGGTACGTTCGGCGGTGAGCTCACTGCGCTGGACAACGCCGACATGGCGCCAAACGGTCCAACGCTAAGAGGGTACGCATCCGACTGCACCGAGCTTGGCAAGGTTGTCACTGCCTGGAAGAACCTCAACAGCAAGGACCTGGTCACCTTCAACGCGCTGCTGACCCGCAACAACGCCACGCCCGTGAGCGCCAGCTCTGCGAACCTGCCGATGCCCGCGTGTGGCACCGGACTGTCAGCCCAGGACCGGAGGAAGATGGCAACCCATACCGGCACCACTGTGACTCACTCCAGAGCCGATGAAGACGATGGGGATGACGATAGCGGGCAGGATCCCGGCTGACCCGCGACCGGTACGTAACGAAACTGGATCAGTTGCCGCAGGGCAACTACGACGAGCAGATGGCGCAGCTTCAACGATCCGTGGACGTCGTTGCCGTCGAAGTTGAGCGAATCGCAGAAGCCCAGAGCTTCCATACTAGACTGCTGGCGGATGGGTTGCACACGTCAGCAGTCGGAGATGAAAAATGAGTTATACCGGCGAGGTCTACGAAGACGATCACAGGCGGCGCGGGCCGGTGCACCGCACGGTGCAGGCGGCCAAGGCCGGAATCAGTTTCGGCTCGGCGCTGGCCATCGCGATCTCGTGGAGTGTGCACCACTCCATTATCTGGGCGATCATTCATGGGTTCCTTTCCTGGATCTACGTCGTCTGGTACGCGGTCACGCGCTGACGCACTACCTGCGCTGGCCCGCTCACGCTTCGACCGGTGTTGGACCATGACCCAAACGCCAGACATAACTCCCATCGCCGCCGCCGTAGCGGATCCGTCGCGCGGAAGAATGCTCATGGCGCTCATGGGCGGCAGAGCTCTCACTGCGACCGAACTGGCCCTCGACGGAGGCGTGTCTCCGTCAACGGCCAGCAGTCACCTCGCCCGCCTGTCTGATGCCGGACTTGTCAGCATGGCGCGACAGGGCCGTCATCGGTACTTCCGAATCTCGCGGCCCGAAGTTGCCGCGATGCTCGAAGGCATGATATCAGTCGCAGGTGTGTGTGTGACGTCAATCGCCACCGGTCCGCGCGATCCCGCGATGCGACACGCGCGCGTCTGCTACGACCATCTTGCAGGTGAAGCAGCGGTGCTATTGCTCGACCAGTTGCGCGCCCACGACATCGTCGTTGGTGACGACGACGCGCTAGTCACGGGCACGAATGCGGCGCCGTGGGCCGCCGGATTCGGCATAGATCTCGGCAAACTCCGATCCGCGCGTCGCTCACTCTGCCGCCCCTGCCTGGACTGGAGCGAGCGCCGATCGCACCTTGCCGGCGCACTCGGCGCTGCCATCCTCGACAGGCTGATCACACTGCGCTACGCGCGGCGCGATCCGGGCACGCGAGCCCTGTCGCTTTCGCCCAACGGGCTGCGCTTCATGTCGCGGCCGGATCTCTTTGGCGCGAGGACAACGACGATCCGGTAACCAGTTGGATCGCCGCTCAGGAACCGGTCTTGCCCTTCAACCAGCGTTGCAATGGTGAGAAGATTGTCGCACCGCCGCGCGTGAGCACGTACGCGTCGGCCGCCAGCTTGATCCCCTCCGCCTGTGTTCCATACGAATGGATGGTGCGCGCCACCGTGCCGAGGCCAACTCCAGCCACCATGGCCAGAGTGATCTCGTTGATCATCTCGCCGGCGTGCCGAGCGACGATTGTCGCGCCGAGTATCTGGTCCGTACCTTCTTTCACGTGAACCTTCACGAAACCCATCTCGTCGCTATCAGTGACGGCGCGATCCACGTCGTGCATCGGGACAGTGAAAGTCTTCACGGGGATCTTTCGCTCAATTGCCTGCCGAACGTACATCCCGACGTGCGCAATTTCTGGATCCGTGTAGGTACACCACGGAATCACCAGCGCACTCAGTCTCTCATTACCACCCCGCATAGCGTTGTGAACCGCCATCTGCGCCGATGCACTGGCCGTATGATTGAACTTGTTCGCGAGGCATACGTCACCGGCGGCGTAAATGCGCCGATTGCTCGTGCGCAAGAAGTCGTCAACATGCACTCCGAGCGATCTGTCGTACTCCACGCCCGCCGCCTCGAGATTCAACCCGTCCACGACTGGGATCCGTCCGGTACCCGTCAAGATTGCGTCCACCGCAATGGTACTCTTATAGTCGTCACTCACGAGATCGACGAGCTTCTTTCCATGTTCCGCTCGCACTGCGACTGCTCGCGTATTCAGGCGTACTTCCATGCCGTCGCGCGCGAACGAGTCTGCGAGTATCTGGGCGGCATCGCGTTCTTCTCTGGGGAGGAATAGCGGCTGCTCTTCCACGATGGTAGTCCGCACTCCGAGACGACAGAACGCCTGCGCCATCTCACAACCGAGCGGACCGCCACCGATCACGAGAAGGTGTCCTGGCGCTTCGGTGAGGTTGACGATCGTCTCATTGGTGAAATAGCCGGCCTCAGCGAGGCCGGGAACCGCCGGCGTATCGGGTCGCGCACCGGTCGCGATGATTGCCTTCGTAAAGCGTAGAGTTGTTCCCTCAACCGTTACTGCATCCGGGCCGACAAAGCGCGCGTGCCCAAAGAACACATCCACGTTCGCTGCCGTCAGCCTGCGCACCGATGCAGCTCGGCTGATGCGTGCGCGAATAGCACGCATGCGCGCCATGACGGTCGCGAAATCGACGCGAATGTCGGCCGGACGCTCTCCACCGTATTGCTGCGCATTGCGCATATCAGCATACAGACGCGAGGTGCGGATAATCGACTTTGAAGGGACACAGCCAACGTTGAGACAATTGCCGCCGAAGAGACCGTGGTCGATAAG
>JBDTIP010000127.1:0-4698 GCA_039936295.1 Gemmatimonadaceae bacterium | reverse complement strand
GCACAATCGCAATCGACAGTGGCAAGCGAAGAGTAATCGCCGTGCCGCGGCCTCCGACTGACCTGATCTCGATAGCGCCTCCCAACAGCCGGACGGCCGCATCGACCACGTCGAGACCGACGCCGCGTCCCGAAATGGTGGTCACCGCTTCCGCAGTAGAGAAGCCTGGATGTGCGAGGACCCGAAGCAGCGCAATATCGTCAAGAGCTGTTGTCTCGCGCCCGACGATCCCAACGGCCTGCGCGCGCGCAAGCACGCGCTCGCGATCAATGCCGCGCCCATCGTCTGCTACGCGGATGAGTACGTAACCAGCTTCACGCTGCGCGCTGAGTGTCAGGCGCCCGCGCGACGGCTTGCCGCTGCGCTCCCTATCCGTTGCAGTCTCGATTCCATGATCGAGTGCGTTGCGCAGCAGATGCATCACAGGATCGCCAATGCGATCGAGTATGGAGCGATCCAGCTCGATCTCGGCACCGTCGAGTGTGAACTCCACTTCCTTCCCCAGGGAGCGTGCAGTCTCGCGCACGAGGCGCGGGAAGCGCTCGAAAACGTCGCCGACCGGCACCATGCGCGCACCGATAACCTGTTCCCTCAACTCGTTGAGCAAGCGCGACGCGGACGCGAACGCAGAAGACACCGTCTCGCTCGGCACGCCTCGCAGCTCGCGCTCGAGTCTTCCGCGTGCAATTTCGATCTCACCGACAAGGTTCATCAGCGAGTCGAGCCGACTCGCTCGAATGCGCACATGCGTCGATCGACGCGGCGCAGTGACAGGCTGCAGCTCCGGCGCGACTACCACTTGCTGCGCAGCCATAGCTTCAGGTCCGGGCGCGGGCGTCGTTACCGCAAGTTCGATCGCGGCGGCAAGAGTATCTGCGTCGGCAAGAAGATTTCCAAGCAGCGGGGCTGTGACAGTCGCATCGCCGCGACGAACCGCATCGAGGATGGTCTCGAGATTCTCCGCACCGGATGTCACCGCGGAGTAGCCCATTGCGGCAGCCATCCCCTTGATGCTGTGCACCGCACGGAATGCGGCAGCTATCGCCTCTGGCGAACCTGACGCATGCTCCATTGCAGCGAGCGCCCGACTGAGTTCCGCGACGTGTTCGCGGCCTTCACTCAGAAAGAGATCGACGTACTTGGAGAGGTCCACTGGATCGCTGCGCTCGTCCGCTGATCTCAGCCCAGGACCCGCTGAACCGCTTCAAGCACTCGGCTCGGCTGGAACGGCTTCACCACGAAATCTCTGGCGCCGGCCTGAATCGCGTCAACGACGAGGGCCTGCTGGCCCATCGCGCTGCACATCACAACGCGTGCGGAAGGGTCGAACGCCGTGATCTCGCGCACCGCATCGATGCCGCCCATGTCTGGCATGACAATGTCCATCGTGACGAGGTCGGGACGAAGCTCCTTATATTTCGCTACCGCCTTCGTTCCAGTATCGGCCTCACCGACGATCGTGAAGCCAGCCTGCTGCAGTATGTCCGATAGCATCGTACGCATAAATACAGCATCGTCGCACACCAGTACCGTATGGCTCATTCATCCTCCAATATTGCGACGACGCGCGTCACGACCGCACGCACATCAAGTTCGGTGTAGCCTTCATCCGCGCGCAGTGCACGCACATCTGCTACGCGCTCCACCGCGAGTCCGACGCCGCGCTCCCCAACATCGACAACCAGCACCATAGTCTGCACTCTCGCCGGTGCGCCCGGATGCAGGACCTCGCCAGCGTGGACGACGGTAATAATGGAGCCGCGAACATTGATGAGACCGAGGATCGATACTGGCGCGCCGGGAAGCCGCGCAACGCGCGCGAGCGGGACTACCTCGCGTACTGCGGAGACCGGACATGCGTACACGCGGCCGGCCACGCAGAAAACGAGCGACCGATCCTGCATGGCAAGATCGTCAGCGTCGAAAGCTTCCGGCGCAAGCTCGGATGCGGGTGCCTCAGTCGGCGAAATTGTAGAAGCCAAGGTTCGTCAGAGGATCAGGGTCATCGTACAACTCAGTCGATTCGCCAATAGCGGCAAGGGAGCGATGGAGATCTTCCGGGAGGGGCGCGCGAAAATCGAGCTGCTCGCCAGAAACCGGATGGTGGAACCGAAGCCACGCAGCGTGCAGGAAGTGTCGCTTCGGTGGCAGCGCTGCGAGCCGCCGGCCGCCGCCTCCGCCGTACACGTCATCGCCAACCACTGGGTGGCCAACAGATGCGAGATGCACCCTGATCTGATGGGTTCGTCCCGTGTACAGATGTGCGCGCAGAAGGTCAGCACTGGCGAAGCGCGCCAGGCGCTGAAAGTCCGTGCGTGCCTTCTTCCCAGTACTGACGATCGCCATGCGCTTCCGGTCTCGCGGGTCGCGTGCAATTGGCTGGTCCACTGAGAGAGTATCGGCACGCAGGTGCCCCCAGACCACGGCCGCATAGCGCCGCGTGATCCGTCTAGCTGCTATGGCGGCGTTCAGCCGCTCCTGGGCGATGGGGGTCCGCGCAACGATCAACAGGCCCGAGGTTTCCTTGTCCAGGCGATGAACCAGCCCTGCCCTTTCTGGGCCGTCGCCGCCGGCGAGATCGTTGCCACGACCTACCAGGGCGTTGACCAGGGTTCCCGTCCAGTTTCCCGGAGCCGGATGCACAACCATGCCGGCTTCCTTGTCCACGACCAGGATGTCGGCATCCTCGAACACGATGCGAAGCGGGATGTTCTCGCCCTTGACCTCGGTGTGTGCCGGCGCCGGGGCGGCGGGAATGACACGAATGACATCTGATTCAACGGGCCGATAGGAGGCGCGCTCCCGCGCCCCGTTCACGGTAACGTTTCCGTTGGCGATAAGGGTGGCGGCGGCGGTACGGGACTGACCGAGCCGCGATGCAACCAACAGATCGAGCCGCGAGCCCGCCAAGCCAGCCGCGGCAAACTCCTCAGACGTCGCGCGCCTCGCGGTCCTCTTGCAGGAATACCCAGCCCAGGAGGAAAGCGCCCAGCGTCACGGCGGAGTCGGCGACGTTGAATGTCCAGAAGCGATGGTTACCGAATCCGATGTCGATGAAATCGACGACGCCCGTGGACCAGCGGATCCGGTCTATGAGGTTGCCAACAGCACCGGCAGAGACAAGCGCGAGTGCGAGGACGCGCGCATAGTTGCCCTCGCGAGTTGCACGGTACAAGCTCGCCAGAACGCCCAGGGCGATCAGCGTCAGAGCCGTGAAAATCCAACGCGAAGCGGATCCGAGATTGAATCCGAACGCGGCGCCGGGATTGAATGCCAGTGTGAACCGAACAAGATTCCCAATTATCTCATGCGGCGTGTAGGCCGGCGTGAGCGACGCGACGGCCGCAGCCTTGGATGCGACGTCGAGCGCCACCACGATAATGATGACGCTCCAGAATATCCAGGGATTGGCCTTCCCTGGAGCAACATCTTCATGCTGACCGTTTGGCATCTTCCTCACGCTGTTTGCACTCTATGCAGTAACGCGCATGCGGAAGCGCGTCAAGCCGTTCAAACATGAGCGGCGTGTGGCAATTGAGACACTTGCCGTAGTTGTCCGGCTCGCGATACAGCCGACGTAGCGCCTGGTCGATGTGCCAGAGGAAGCGGCCTTCCGAACTGGCAAAGAGAAACGCCTTTTCTCGCTCCATCGCATCGGTGCCCTGATCCGCCATGTGGAACGAATAGGCGCTTTCGGCGCCGGCATCCTGCGCCGAGACGTTGAACGCTTCGCTGTAATTGCCCAGTTCCTTGACGACCCGGGACCGCTCTTCGAGCAGCCGCTTCTCGAAGTGCTTGAGGAACTGATCTCGCGTCATGGTCTTGGGCTTCTTGGCCCGTGTCGCGCTCGGGGTCATGATGTTCCGATCCTGGTAAGTGTGACTTCGGCGGTCAGTCCGTCGAGATCTAGGTGGTATGCCGGATGCGCTCCGTCGAGCAGCGGAGCGAAAGTTAGCTCCGGCGCGAGAACCTCCGCGGTAATCCACTCGCGGTGCGCGGCCACCGCTTCAGTCAGTTCTGGTTCACCGGCAACGGTCAGATTGATTCTGTCGCTGACGGCGAAGCCCAATTCCTTGCGCAACCGCTGCACGCGGTTGACCAGCTCACGAGAAATCCCCTCGCGCCGAAGGTCCGGCGTTATCGCCGGATCGATTGCAGCCACATACCCGTCACCGTATCGGACCACGAGCTCGCCGCTAGCGCGGCGGACAATACTCAGATCGTCGGCCTCGAGAGGATGGGACTGTGTACCCGTCGTGATCAATACGGTTTCGCCGACCTCGAATTTCATCAGCTCGTCCGAGGAAAGCGCCGCGATGACCGCGGCCGCCGCTGGGGTTTCCTTCCCAAATTTCTTGCCAAGTGCCCGGAAATTCGGCTTGGCCTCCAGCGTGACGAAGTCATCCGCCGAAGAGGCAAAGTCGATCCGCTTCACGTTGAGTTCGGACGCCAACAACGGCACAACTGAGAGCAGAATGTCATCAGCCTGGTGCCCTGGGAGCACACACAGCATGGATGCGAGCGGCTGGCGCACCTTGATGCCGACTTCCTCGCGCGCCGCGCGGCCCAGCGTGGCGAGCGAGCGCACGTCGCTCATCGCGCGGTCGAGCAGCGGATCGATTCGCGTCTCTTGCGGCCGCACATACGGCGCGAGGTGCACGGAGCCATGCGTGAGCTCGGTGTGAATCCAGTCGCTGA
>JBDTIP010000126.1:0-14605 GCA_039936295.1 Gemmatimonadaceae bacterium | reverse complement strand
GCGTGGGAGCTAACGCGACGATCCGGGCGTGCACGCGAATCGATGGTACTTCGCTCAGGTCCCGCCCGCGAACGCCAACGAGTGCGGTATCCGTCGCCAGGTACACGCGGTCGCCCACCTGTGCACTGAGACCGTGCATCGTTATCGGGAGAGTCACCGTGTCGCGCAGTCGTGTATCCGGCGGCCGCATCAGCCAGAGCACAGCTTCGGTTCCGTGTTGCGCTGCGACGACTAGGCCGCCGTCCGCCTGTGGAAAAACTGCCCGAGCGGGATACGGCGGTTTGAACGACCAATCGCCTCCACGCGTGAGTCGCACTACAGTGCCGGAAGCATCAATGCCGTAAATGTCTGCACCGGAAGGCGACTCGATCGATGCGAGCTTCGCCTTTGACGCGATGGACGACTCGCCGAGGCGAAGGTCGACGCGGGCTGGCTCGCCCTTGGCGTCCACAACGGAGAGGGCGCCACCCTCAGGGTCGAAACCAAGCACGCGATCTACCGACGTAGTGTGACCGGTCCAGACTACGGAGTCGAGTCGTGGATAGAGATAGGCTTTTACGGTGCCACCGATTCGGGGAAGCCGGATCAGGATGGGGTCCGGGCCGCGGCTGGCCTCCGCGCGGGCGGCGTTGCCGGCGGTATCCGTGCTGGCTCGCCGGTCTCGGCCGCATGCAAGCACGGAGAGAAGCAGCAAGGAGATAGAGAGCCGTCTGTGCACCGCGGGAATTTAATCGATGCCGCCCTCCTGCGGGACGGTTTTATAGCGGAAAATTGATCTCCCGCACGGCTTCCATGCGCCTTCCGCGCACCTTCCGGTACAGGAGGCCGGAGACTGTTCAGGCGGTGCCGGCACCAGCCGCGAAAACCGCGCTGCTGGTGCCCGAGCCATGCGATGCGTGGGCTGCTAGTACGCAGCTCCGAGCGAGAACGTCCAGTTCGTCTTCTGGTAGCCCAGCCTGTCCAGTGGCCGCGCGAACGACCAGTTGAGCACGGCCAGATTGAACAGATTCACTCGGAAGCTCACGCCGTAGCTACGCAGGAAATAGCGTTCGGTGTCTGCGCCTGGATTGTAGTTCGCAGGGCGCGAGAAATGGATCTGCTGGCCAGCGCTCCACGCCAGACCGGCGTCGTAAAACAGCGCACCGTCAACCGGCGGCAGCCCGATTGGCAGCGAGCCAAGGTCGAAGCGCCTGATGATCGGAAATCGAAGCTCTTCATTAAATACGACAGCACGCGTGCCGATGAGCGTGGGCGCAGAGCAGCCAGTCGCGTACACGTTGCTTTGACCGAGGAATGCGTTGCAGGAATAGCCGCCGTAGAAGCTCGACTGATCGTACCCGCGCACGAAACTGGGACTTCCTATGTAAATCGGCAGATCTGCCGCGTCGCGACCGTATGATCCGTCGAAGAACAAGCGCGTCGCAAATGTGAGTGCATCGAAGACCACCGGATCGTAGCGCCGGTAATCCGCCGTGTAGTTCGTGAACTGGAGGCTACCAATCGCTGGTGAGACGGCCAGCCGCAATCGGCGCCCGCTGATCGGGCCGGTAACGCCAAAGAGCGAGTTGTCGCTGACGTAAGCAAGATTGGGCGAAAGAAAGCTCAGTGTTCCGAGCGACGCTCCGTTAGTCTGAGAGAAGTTGCCTTGATAATCGAAGTTCTGCACCACAAGCCCGCGTCCGATTGCGTTGGCGCCGAGTCCAAGTTCGAATCGCTGGAACCGGTTCAGCGGATATTCGCCGGTGATGGAGGCACTGCGCATGACGTAGCGCAGGAACTGAACCTGTTCAGCCGTACCGTCCGGCGAGATTTGCGCGCCCTCTTCGAGATACGCAACGCTCTGCGAGACGCCAGTGATGTACTGCCACCGGTGGCTGAGATTGGCGTAGTCGAACAGCAGGTTCGCATCCTGAATGCGGCCGTACACACCACCGCCGACGGCCAGTTGATGATCTCCCGTGAGATCGCTGAATACGAGCGTCGTCCCGCCGCCGAATTGCGTGCCGTAACCGCCGCCGGTGGCGACGCCTACAGTGCCGCCGGATATGTAGTCAGGCTCGAAGCGCACGCTGTACGGGTAGTACTTGAATGTCAGAGTGTCAGGCAGCCCAGTGATTGGGTCTGCGAGCATCGTGGCCACACTGGACACACTGGAGCTGTCCGCGGCCTCGGCGACAGTCAACGTCGCCGACTGCCGCGCGCCGTTGAGCGATCTGTAGGTGGACACTGCGCCGCTCGAGCGACCTGGCGTTGAATCGTGTACCACTCCCACGGCGGGCGGCGCCGCGGCGACAGTCGCGACGGGCGACGGTTCCGGTGAAATCGCCTTCGCGTACTGGCGCGGATGGTCGATGTACCAGACTGTGTAATCGTTGTTGTCGAAGTAGGTGAAGGCGAGCCGGTCCGTTCCCGGCGACCAGGTCATGACCGGACTCGTCGCCGTGATCTGGCTTGCACCCGATTGCAGATCGGTCAGTTGAGAGTCCGCGTTCGTCGCAATGTCGCGCAGGTAGATGTTGGCCGTCCCGTTGCGGTCCGACACATACGCAAGCGACTTGCTATCCGGTGACCAGACAGGATTGATGTTGAGCCCGGGCTGATCTGGGAGCACCCGACTGGTGCCATCGGCGACGTCGTACAGCGCGACCTGAAGCTTGCCCAGTTTGAGATCCGACAGGTTCGTGGTCCCACGATCCGTTGCGTAAGCTATGCGCGTTCCATCGGGCGACCACTGGGGCATGAGGGCCGCGTACCGGTCCTGTGTCAGGCGACGCATGTTCTTGCCGTCTGCGTCGATGATGTAGAGATCAGTAACTCCCTGCGCAAACCCGCTGAAGACGATGTGCTTGCCATCAGGTGAATACGACGGGCTGAGAACGCCGTCGAGCGGAATCTTATCGTATTGTACGACACTCCCGGTCGCGACGTCGGCGATCGACAACACGTCGCGCCCTTCAGTCTGCGCAGTGAATGCGAACTTCTTGCTGTCTGGCGAGAATGAGCCCTGCGAATACAGGAGGCGAAGTTCCTCGAATCTCGCATTCGTAGTGGTTGCGACCAATCGCTTGAGCCGCTTTCCAGTATTTGCGTTGCCAAGGTACAGATCGATGAACACCTCGCCCTTCTTGAAGCTGCCGTTCGAGAAGAAAGCGATCGTGTTTCCATCTGGGGACAGCACCGGTGAGATGAACACCGTGCCGCCTGTGATTTTGGGGGTGAGGAGCGGAGTTGCGATGTCGCGCACGCGTTGCTTGGTCGCCAGTTGCGGCAGGTACTGGTCGCGCAGCGCGGCGCGCCACTGGTCGCTCAGCTGCGCCACTGTGAGGCCAAGCTCCTTCTCAATTGCGCGATCGACGCCCATCGTGGTGGTGCTCTGCAGTATTTCACCGATCGCGGCGTCGCCAAAGCGCTCGCCGACGTAGCGCCAGAGCGCCTCACCGTAGCGATACACGAAGTACTTGTCGGGATCGTCGGTCATTTGCTTGATCGTCGGCATGTCGCCGTTCTGCACCGCGTTCCTGATCCACATCGTCGTCAGCGGATCGTTGGGTCCGATCGACAGATATTCGGCCATTCCCTCCATCCACCAGCCAGGAGGATTGACCTGTTCAAGAGTCTGCAGATTCTGGCCGGCCTTACCCTGCGCAAAGACGTCAAACTGGAACTGGTGCACCATTTCGTGCGTCAGCACATGTTCGAAGCTGGCGTAGTCGCCGGTAAACGGTAGCTCGATGCGCTGGCGCATAGGTTCCGTAACGCCGCTGACGCCTTCGCCGAGGTCCCCGTTGATGTTGCTCTGTCCAAAGTCCTGCCGCGATGCGTAAAGCAGGATCGGCTTCTTTTCGCGGAATTGATGGCCCAGCAAGCGCGAAAGACGAGAGTAGGAGCGCTCCGCCATTCTCGCGGCGTCATGCACCGGCAGCTGTTCTTCCGGATAGTAGTGTATCAGAAAATGTTCGGTCTCTAGAACGCGCCAGCTGAAGTGCCGGTACTTGACAGCGTTCTGCCCGAAATACCGCTGTGCGCTCGCGGGCGAAGCGGAGACCAGCAAGGCACCGGCGGCCAGCACACCCAAGACCCGCGACGCAACTGTCATTTTATGCTCTCTGTAGCCCGTTCTGGTTGAACTGCAACAACCTCGGCGTCGCCCCACAGCCGCTCGAGCTGGTAGAAGTTACGCAGGGTAGGATGGAAGATGTGGACGAGGAAGTCGACATAGTCCAGAAGAACCCAGCGACCCTGACTCAAACCCTCCACATGGTGCGCGCGCAATCCTTCCTTCTTCAACTCTGACATCACGTGCTCGGCAATCGAGCGCACGTGTGTGTCGGAGGTCCCGCTGGCGATCAAAAAGCAATCAGTCATCTCGCTGACGCCTTTCAGGTTGAGGATCACAACGTCATTTGCCTTGACGTCCACGCATACCGCCGCTGCGCGTTGCGCGGCGGCAAGAGAAGAAGAGACAGTTGCGGCTTGCATTCTACTCCAGAAATTGGGTTTTGGACTGTCAGGACCGCCCGTCACGCTCCATGGCGATAATTCTACACACGAAACCGCATTTCGTGCGCCATGGCCGGGTGGTGGGTGCTCCGCACGGGCGGAGAGTCTCTCCGCCGCATCCGACGGTGAAACGGCCGGGGGGCGGATAGCCGGATCGGCTACCCGCCCCCTGAATGTAGGCAATCGTCGGTACGTGCCGCGGCGGCCGCCAAACCGTTTACTGCTTGATGACCCAGACCTTTATCTCCGGGTGCACGTCGGCGTGCAAACGAACGGTGACTCGGTAGACGCCCAACGCCTTTATCGGCTCGTGAAGCTCGATCTGCCGCTTCTCGACGTGGAATCCCTGAGCTGCGAGTTGTGCGGCGATGTCGCTCGACGTAACCGAGCCGAACAGCTTGCCTTCCTCGCCTACGCGCGCCGAGAAGGTAAGCGATACCTGCTCGAGCTTATCCGCCAGCTCCCGTGCGGAACCCCGGCGTGACTCTTCCGCGCTCTCCAGCCGCTGCCGTTCCTGCTCGATCTTGCGCTTGTTGCCATCAGTCGCGAGGTATGCGACGCCGCGTGGAAGCAGATAGTTGCGGCCGTAGCCGTTGGACACAGTCACGACGTCGCCCGTATGACCGAGCTTTTCCACCGCCTGCCGAAGAATGACTTCCATGTTTGCCTCAATCTCGTTGTTGAACGTCAGTCACGTGTTTTCCTGAACGCGCGTGCGCCAGTCCATCCACGTATCGCCTACACCAACACCAAGCGCCAGCGCACCGAGCAGCAGCGGCGCAAAAATCGTCATGATGATCATGATCGTCGCCGACCACTTGCTGCGACTCATGAATGAAAGCACGCCCACCCCGCGAAAGAGGTAAAGCGCCCCGAAGAACACCAGCAAATTCAAGCCTGCATCCTTCCCGTCCGCAAAGACAGGAAGGAAGAATATCGTAGCTCCTACCGCCAGTCCCCAGATGAGCTGGTCGTTGAAGCGAAACTCCTTCACCGTGCCGAGTGGGGGCCCAAGCCGCACTTCTGAAAGGCGATGGTAGATCATCCAGCCAAGCGCTAGCGCAAGAAGCGATTCCAGCGCGACGAACGACGAAACAGTGCGCGGTGCTCGACCTCCCAGCGTGCGCAGATCCGACTCGTTCGTCCTCACCACGCTGTCAATGCCGGGGCTGCGCTTCACCAGATCGCGCCACGCCGGTGAAGCCTTGCCTTCGTTTACAAACGCTACTGTCTGCTCGGTACGGCCGTTGAATTCCGTCTGCATCACGGAAGTCACCGAGGCAACTCCATCTGGTGTTGCGACCGCGACCGCGAATGCAACAGCCGCCGCGATCCCAAGCGCCGCCAACGCGCGACGCAGAAAATGCTGGCCGGGAGTCACGAGCGACGCCACACCAAACGCTGCTGCCAGCAGCACCACCCAGCCACGAACAAGCAGGGGGTAATTGCCGGGACCTATTCCGACTGGCGCAGTCACTGCGTACCAAGCAAGCAGTACCGCTGCCACCGCGGGCCATGCACCGCCCCCATTCCACCATCCCAGAGTCGCGCAGACTGCAAGCGCGGCTGCCAGAAGTACCCACGTTTCGGCAATCGGGAGCACAGAGCGCACCGCGGTCGGCAGACTTGGAAACACCAGGAAGACGACTACCGCCAGAAGCGCGGAGCGCCACCCCGGTGCGAAGAGACGTGACACAGCGCGATCGAACGCCTTACGAGGCGCCCTGACTCCTCGTGTACGGAAGCAGTGCCAGGTAGCGAGCGCGCTTGATCGCGCGCGCGAGCTGACGCTGATGCCGTGCGTCCACGCCACTCAGCCGGCCCGGAAGGATCTTTCCGTTCTCGGTAATGAAGCGGCTCAGGAAACGCTCGTCCTTATAATCGATGAAGCGGATACCGGCCTCGAGGACCGGCGATACCTTCTTGTTGCGTCTGGCCATGGGTTAGTCCTCGTCCTCGTCGTCTTCTTCCTCGGCCAGCGCGCGCGCGCGCGCCGCGTTGGCTTCGATACGGTCGGCGGGAATGCCGAGCTCGTGCTCATGCAGGCTGATGAGATAGCGGATGACGCCGTCGTCGAGCTTGAGCGAGCGCTCGAACTCTGGGAGCGTCTTTGTGTCGGCCGCGAAGCGCGCGACGACATAGTAGCCGTTCTCATGGCGGCCGATCTTGTACGCGAGCTGACGGCGGCCCCAGATGTCGAGCTTGGCGTCTTCGCTCAGGCTGAGCAGGCCGTGATGGCGGCCCAGCTTCTCGGTTATGGCGGCGTCTTCGAGTGCAGAATCGAAGATGTACACCGCCTCGTATTCACGAGTCATGTGCTGGCAATCCTCCTTATGGTCATAACCGCCTCCGGTTGGTTGCCGTAACCGGGGGAAGGGTTGGGTTTTTGTATAGCCGTTGAATATAGTCCGGAACAGCGGGCAAGCCTAGGCTGGCGGCGTTCTGCATGCGGCGCATGCCAACTGAGTGCGCGCGATCAACTCGTGTAACGGCGAGTCGTTGATGTCGATCGTGCGCCGCCATCGTTGATTATTGATGATAAGTATCATCTTATATAAGTTATCTCTTATGATCAATCTCGATAACGCCTTTGCCGCCATCGCCGATTCAACCCGGCGGGCGATCCTGACTCGGCTCGCAGCAAAAGGAGAAGCGACCGTGACGGAACTCGCGGAGCCCTTCGCGATGTCGCAACCGGCCATCTCGCAGCATCTCAAGGTGCTCGAGCGTGCTGGTCTCATCGTGCGGCGCGCCGACGGCACGAAGCGACCGAGTCGTCTCGCCACAGGAAGCATCGAAGCGATGGACAAGTGGCTTTCGATGCTGCGAAGCGCCCTCGAGAAGAACTACGACCGGCTTGATGCTGTTCTCACTGAGATGCAAAAGCACAACAAAGGAGCAGAACGATGAGCAAGTTGACGCTGAAGACAGAAGGCGAGGCGAGACCAGGCGGTAAGATCCGTTACGAGTGGGCCAATGGCAAACGTGGTATCTTGCACCTCACGGGTGAGTTTCTGGAGCTTGAGCCATACAGCAGGATCGTCCACGTCGAGCGGATGCACATGCCTGATCCAACGCCTGATAACCATATCGAAACGCGCTTTGACGCGGACGGAACGGGCACGTTGATGACGATGCGTATGACTCTTCCAGATGCTCAGACACGGGCGGCGATGCTTGCGACCGGTATTCAGGTGGGCCGCCGCGCCATCGTATGCACCGCACTCCTGTTTGAGGTTACCGGCTCAAGCCTGGGTGCGCAGGCCGCTAGGCATCCTCAGCTTGGCGACTCGATACGCGTCCGTTTCGATTCCGCAGACGCGTGGCACTTGGGAACTCTAGCCGACGCGCCCGGCGACACCCTGATACTCGCTGGCTGTAGTGATTGCCGCACGGAATATCTCACTCCGAGATCCGTATTTCAGGTCGAGATGAAGCCACGATCAGGCGACACTCAACTAATCGACATGCACGTCAGTCCCGCTTCGCACATCTGGAAGGGAGTCGGCATCGGCGCAGGGATAGGCCTTGTCGTGGGAGCCATATACGATTCGCGCTGCCACGTCGTGGACTTCGACAGCAGTGGGAACAAGTCGCACTGTCTTCCCATTGCCAGTGAAGTATTCCCCGTGATTGGTGCGTTTTTCGGTTTGCTCGGTGGCGTTGCTACGCGCCCAGTGAATGAGCCGCCAGCGAATGATTGGATCCCGGTGACATTTGCGCCGCGCATTACATCGCCGAGTTCCAGCGAGACTCACACGTTGAACTTGAACAGCAACACATCCCCATCCTTCACCACGTACTCTTTTCCTTCCGATCTCACAGCGCCCTTCTCGCGCGCGTCCTTCCAGCCACCGTCGCCGATAAATGCGTCGAACGCGACCGTATCCGCCTTGATGAATCCGCGCTCGAAATCTGTGTGAATCACGCCGGCCGCCTGCGGTGCAGTATCACCGCGGTGAATCGTCCACGCGCGCACTTCCTGCTCACCGGCGGTGAAGTAGGTCTGTAGTCCGAGCAGGTGATAACCCGCGCGAATCAGCCGGTCCAGCCCTGCGCTCTCCAGCCCGAGCGACGCAAGAAAATCCCCGCGGTCTTCCGCAGGTAGCTCAGCTAGCTCCGCCTCAATCTTGGCGGAGAAGGGAACTATCTCCGCTTCCTCGCCACTTGCTGCTACCGCCGCGCGCAGTGCGCCGAGATACTTTCCCTCGGCGCCAGTCAGCTCCGCGTCACTGACGTTCGCGGCGTACAGCACTGGCTTAACGGTGAGAAGCGACAGCGGGGAGAGCACTTCCTTCTCGTGCGCGCTCAGTCCAGCGTGCCATAGCCCGCGGCCTTCCTTGAGAAACTCGTTCGCGCGCTCGAGCACGATCAATTCAGCAGCGGCGTCCTTGTCACCGGTCTTTGCCGTGCGCCGTGTCTTGTCGAGACGCTTCTCGAGTGCCGCGAGGTCGGCGATTGCGAGCTCGAACTCGATCACGTCGCGATCGCGCGCCGGGTCGACGCTGCCCATCACGTGCGTGACATCCTCATCCTCGAAGCAACGCACGACGTGCACTATTGCGTCGGTCTCGCGAATGTTTGCGAGAAACTTGTTGCCAAGTCCTTCGCCGTCCGCTGCGCCCTTAACGAGGCCGGCGATGTCGACGAACTGCACGACTGCGGGAACGATCTTCTTTGGATGCACGATCGCGGCGAGCTGAGCCAGCCGCGAATCCGGAACCTCCACCATGCCGACGTTCGGCTCCACCGTGCAGAACGGATAATTCGCCGCCTCCGCGCTCGCCGCGGTCAGTGCATTGAAGAGCGTCGATTTGCCGACGTTTGGCAGTCCTACGATCCCGAGCTTTAGCATTTAGTCTTCTGTATTGGTACACGTTGCCATCGTCATCCCACAACCGCTGCCCGTCGGCGTTCCCGCCTCTAGCAGCGGTCATTCCCGCTTCCGCGGGAATGACGATGTATGCCTAAGTGTTCAGTCGCATCGCGGCCTCGATATCACCCTTCGCCCATACATCGCACACGTCCAGCAGTGATGGCATGAGTGATAGTATGTCTTCGCGCTCCATCTTTCCGAATGGCGCCAGCACGAAATCAGCGAGATCCCCGCTGATCTGTCGATCGGCGGGCGGTCCCACACCTATTCGGAGACGCGCGTATTCCTGGGTCTTGAGTACGTGCTCGACACTCTTCAAACCGTTATGGCCGCCCGCACTTCCTTTTGCGCGCGTGCGGTAGCGCCCAACAGGCAGCGCGACCTCATCGGACACGACGAGCAGATCGGTCGCAGGTGCCCAGAACGGTCGGCGCGTATATGGACGCAGGGCGTCTCCGCTCAGATTCATGAACGTCTGCGGCTTCATCAACCGCAGCTTCACGTTGCCAAGCATTCCGCTCGCCACCTGCGTGTCACCGTCCTTGCGCCACGGATCGAAGTGCCATTCCTTGGCGAGATGATCGACCAGCCACCAGCCGACGTTGTGTCTGGTGCCGGCGTACTCGCGGCCAGGGTTGCCGAGTCCAACGATGAGTTTCACAATGATGTTCGGATACGAAAGAGGGCGGGCGAGTTGCCCGCCCTCTTTCGTCGTAGTGAGCGTTGCGCCGAGGAGCTACTTCTTCTCGGGCTCTGCACCCTCTTCCGGCTTCTTGGCGCGAATGACTTCCGGCTCCGCCGACGTCGGCTCGGCCTCAACCGCAACAGCCTCGACAGCAGCGCGCGGAGTCGCGATGACTACTACTGCCGCACCAGGCTCGTCCAGCACTGTCACGCCGTCAGGAACCTTGACGCCTCCAACGTGGATCGAATCGCCAAGCTCGAGATCGGTGATGTCGATTTCGATCTGGTTCGGCATGTTGGCGGGATCGACCGAGATCGTGAGCTCGCGGAGCGTGTGATCGATGATGCCGCCGCCGAGCCGGACACCGGCAGGCGTGCCGATGAGACGGATCGGGACGCGTACCGTCATCTTCTCGCCAGCGACGAGCTCCTGAAAGTCCACGTGCAGAATGGCACGCTTGAACGGGTGGCGCTGGATCTCGCGAATTAGTGCGCGAGACGTGCCGCCGTCTACTGCGATCTCGACGACGGTATTGTCGGCGGAGATGTGCGACAGCAGCTTCTCCAGGTCGCGCGCGGATATGGCGAGCGGCTGCGACTCGCGAGCGTGGCCATAGATGACCGCGGGAATCTGTCCGTCACGCCGAAGTGCGCGCGCGTTGCCCTTGCCGGTGCCTGAACGGCGAGTTGCGGAGAGTGATGCTGTTGCCATGCTGAACCCCTATTCAAATAGCGAGCTGACCGACTGCTCGGAGTGGATGTAACGAATCGCCTTGGAGAGAAGCTCGCCGACCGAAAGAATTTTCAGCGTCGGGAACATTCGCTCCGGCGGAATTGCCACGGTATCGGTCACCGCTACTTCCGCTATCGGCGAGTTGCTGAGCCGTTCCACGGCGGGGCCGGAGAACAACGCGTGCGTCGCGCAGACATACACGTCGCGCGCACCCAGAGCCTTGAGCGCGCGTGCCGCTTCACACATGGTGCCCGCCGTGTCGATCATGTCATCGACCAGGAGACAATCCCGATCGCCGACTTCTCCAACGACGTTGACGACTTCGGCCACGTTGGCCTTGGGTCGCCGCTTGTCGATTATCGCGAAGGTGGCGTTGAGCCGCTTCGCGAAACCGCGAGCCATCTTCGCGGCCCCAACGTCGGGCGCGACGACGACCGGATCCAGCAACTGCTTCTTTCTGTAGTGTGCGGTAAACACCGGCGCGGCGTAGAGGTGGTCGACCGGAATGTCGAAGAACCCCTGAAGCTGATGCTGGTGAAAATCCACTCCCACAACTCTGTCGGCGCCAGCCTTCTGGATCATGTTGGCCACAAGCTTGGCGCCGATTGCGACGCGAGGCTGGTCCTTTCGGTCCTGCCTCGAATATCCGTAGTACGGCATCACGACCGTGACCCGAGCCGCGGAGGCGCGAAGGGCTGCGTCGATCATGAGCAGTAGCTCCATGATGTTGTCAGCCGGCGGGTTCGTGGGTTGAACGATGAATACATCGTTTCCGCGAACGTTCTCATCGATCCGGACAAAGAGCTCGCCGTCCGCGAATCGCGTCGACGTGTTCTTGCACAGCTCGATCCCCATGTGGCGTGCAATCTCTTCCGCGAGCGGCTTGTTGGCGGTTCCGGAGAGAAGTTTGGCGCCGTGGCTAGGTACGGACAGGCCGTCCATTTTTGTACAGCCTTTAAAGTTAATGACGCCCGGGGCGCCGGTCAATGTGAGCCGCGACCTGAAGAACGATCATGGCGCCTCTGTCATGCCATTGCCCCCGGTGGATTCGAACCACCATTCTCGGATCCAAAGACCGATGTCCTGCCATTGGACGAGGGGGCAGAGTAGAACCAAACAGCCTTACAAGTTAGTCTAAGCGGCGCGGTCCTTCAACGTTGAGCGCTGTGCGCGTGAGCACAACGCGGCACCCTGTCGCTCGTTCGAGGGCCTCGCCGTTCGGTTCGGAATCAAAAATCCCGAAAACAACTGATCCGGATCCCGTCATTTCGGCCATTTCCGCACCGGCCGCCCGGAGCGCCATGATGGAGTCTGCAAGCTGGGTATGACGGCGGATCACCAGCGAACGGCTGAGGTCGTTTCGGGCGAGCTGAGCGATCCGTCTCCAGTTCGTCAGATCATCGACCGAAAGCTGGCCCGGATGATGAAATGCTTCGTGCCAGAGCGACTGGAATACCTCCGGCGTCCCGATCCGAAAGTCCGGAATGATCAGCACGACGTGCTTTTGCGGGAGCGGCGGCAGTTTGAGCATCCGGTCGCCATGCCACCAGGCGAGCGCTTTGGGGGCGTTTGTCAGGAGATACGGAACGTCCGCACCGAGCTGGCGGCCCAGATCGGCGAGCGCTGCCTCGTTCATCGGTCGCGGCGACATCGCGTTCAGCGCGAGCAATGTCGCCGCGGCGTCGGCGCTGCCGCCGCCGAGGCCGCCACCAGCCGGAATACGCTTCGTGATTTCGATGTGAAAGCCTGTCAGCCACTCGATTGGTCCGCAGTACATTTGCGCCGCGCGATACGCGAGGTTCTCGTGCGCGGGCCCCACATCCTCGCTGCACTCTATCGTACGCGCTCCTGGAGCAGCTAGCGTCACCGTGACGTCATCAGCGAGCTCGATGCGGTGGAACAGTGTCTCGATGGTGTGGTAGCCGCTCTCCTCTCTGGCCATCACATGCAGCCACAGATTCAGCTTTGCCTGAGCGCGCACCGCAACGCGGGTCGTCATCGTAGGATTATGCGGGAATCATGCAGCGTTCTCCTGCGACTGCAGCTGCTTGAGATTGAGATTCAATCTCGCAGCGTAAACGGCGCCGAAAATCGTTATCGGAAGGAACGAAAGAATGTGGAACCCGAGCGCCCAGCTCGTCGCGAGTGACGGACTCACCGCGTAGATGGCGAGTCCGAGCACCGCGACTTTCTCGAACACGCCAAAGTATCCGGGCGCGGCTGGCACGGCCACGCCCATCGCAACCATCGCCTGCAGCAACAGTGCGGCCGAGAACGGCGCATGGATGCCGACCGCAACCATCGCGATCCACCAACCCAGAGCGTTCATGAGCCAGTGCGCGATTGTCCATCCCATGACCGCGGCAAAATGCTTCGGACTGCGCAACACGCTGAGACCGGCGCTGAAGGTCACGAGTGCTGCCTTGCCGCGCTCCTCGATCTTTGGCGACAGGCGTCGCGCGAATAGCTCGAACAGTCGGATGAGATGCGCCGGAAAGAACACCAGTGCGTACAACAGGATGACCGCACCGCCGACGAGCGCTACGCCGCCGATTGCCCAATGTGCAACGGAGACGCCGCCGATGCTGCTGCCTGACGGGAAACGCGGATCCAGTACCGAGAGAAACGCAAGCAGCAGCAGCACGATCGCATCGAATACCCGGTCGACGGCGAGCGATGCGATGGAAGTAGGAAACGGCACCGGCGTCTCGCGGGTCAACACGTAAGCGCGTGCCACTTCACCCGCTCGCGCCGGCACTACGTTGTTCACCATCATGCCGATCGCAGTCGCGCGCCACAACGGCCCGAACGGAAGCTTGGGGTAGATCGGATCGAGGATTGTGCGCCAACGCCGCGCGCGCAGCGGAAAGATCAGCGTCGAGCATACAGTCGCAATCGCAAACAGCCACGGGTTCGATTGCGAAAGCTCGTGCAGAACAGTAGTGATGCTTACTTCACGAAGTACCCACCACAAGAGCACGGCGCTTATTGCAAGTCCGAGCGCCGCACGGAAGTGCTTCTTCAACGTGCTGCATCCATCGCTGTACGGATCTCGATGACTGCCGCCTCGAGTCCAATGAACACTGCGCGACTGATGATGGAGTGTCCGATGTTGAGCTCCTCGATTTCAGGAATCGCGGCAACGACGCCAAGATTCCCAACGGTCAATCCGTGGCCCGCGTGTACCGCCAGCTCCAGCTCGGCGGCGATCCTCGCAGCGGCTCGCAAAGCCTCGATCGGGCCGGCATCTTCGGGCTTGTTGGCGAACTCACCGGTGTGCAGCTCGATTGCTTCGGCGCCCACCGTTTTCGACATGCGAACTGCAGCTTCGTCGGGACCGATGAAGAGACTCGTGCGAATGCCAGCGGCTCGCAATGCAGAAACCGCATGCTTCACTCTGGGCGCGTGTTTGACGACGTCGAGTCCGCCCTCCGTGGTGACTTCTTCGCGCCGCTCTGGTACCAGGGTCACCTGATCGGGTTTGATGACAATTGCGATCGCCACCATCTCGTCAGTGCAGGCAAGCTCCAGGTTGAAATAGGTTCGGATCGCCGCGCGAAGTACTCCGACATCCGCATCCTGGATGTGGCGTCGGTCCTCGCGCAGGTGTGCCGTGATGCCATCCGCGCCGACCTTCTCGCAGACGAGGGCCGCCTCCACCGGGTCGGGCTCGTAGCCGCGCCGCGCCTGACGGAGCGTCGCGACATGATCGATGTTCACATAAAGACGCTGGTAGCTTGCTCGCATAATCGGCCGGAGTATAACTTCTTAGCAATGAAGAAGTTAATGCTGGCAGTTATGCTGGCGGGAAC
>JBDTIP010000125.1:0-3870 GCA_039936295.1 Gemmatimonadaceae bacterium | reverse complement strand
GGACCGGACGACGCGCACCGGACTGAAGTATCCCGGGAGATCCGTTTGAACTAGGTGCGCGGAGGCGGCGAAATGGACCTCCCGTGGTCATCACGAGCCACGACGGTAACAATGCCGTCGCTCATCTCGAGGCGCAGCGTTGCAAGCCCAGCATCGGCTGGATGATGGGTTACGTGAAGCACCGTGAACTGCTGTTCAGTCTGCAACGCGGCAAGTTCGTTGAGCGCCGCCGAGCAACGTTGCGAGTCGAGAGCGGACAACGGTTCGTCGAGCAACAGTATGCGAGGTTGCGGCGCGACCGCGCGGCAAAGCGCGGTGAGCTGTCGCTCTCCGCCGCTGAGTGACGTGATGTCGCGGTTCAGCAGGTGGGCGATGCCGAAGCGACTGGCGAGATTGTCGGCCGTGCCCACCGCGTTCGCACCATATTCGATGTTGCGGCGCACGTCCAGATGCGGAAAGAGATAGCCGTGCTGGGGGACGTAACCGATTCCCCGCGATTCAGCCGGCGTGTTTGTCACATCCACGCCGTTGGCAATCACGCTTCCCGACGTTGGTGCCATGGCGCCGGCGACGAGCTCCAGCAGCGTCGTCTTTCCTGATGCTGTCGGACCGGTGAGAACTGCGTGGCCACCGGATGGAATCGCGAACGAGACGTCGCGAAGCATGAATGTTCCGGCGCGCACGCTCAACTGCCGGCATTCGAGCATCAGACTGCCTCGCTGCTGCGGTTGAAGCGAAGCATGCGCAGTAGCAGAAGCGGGGCGAGCGATACGACGACCAGTGTCGCTGCGATCGGCAGCGCGTCTCTCAAGCCACCGGTCGTGAAGCGATCGTAGCTCAGCACGCTCACAACTTTGGGATTGTACGCCAGGACCACGACCGCGCCGAACTCACTCACCGCGCGGGCCCATGTAACTATGGCCGCCGACGCAAGGCCGCGGCGCGCGAGTGGCAGCGTCACTCGCCGGAATGCGGCCCACGGAGTGTCACCCAACGTGCGCGCGACGAATTCGTAGTGGCGGTCGATTCGCGCGAATGCTTCGCGTGCCGCGCTCACGTAAAGCGGCGCCGACACGAACAGCATAGCTGCGACGATTCCGGCCGGAGTGCCGACTACGTGCAAACCAAGGTTGAGCAGTGCACTACCGAACGCCGTATCGCGGCTCACAAGCAAGAGGATTGCTATTCCCGCCACCGGATGCGGTATAAGCAGCGGTAGATCGACAATCGCCGCGATCACCCCGCGTCCACGAAATGACGCGCGCGACAGTGCGTAGGCAATCGGCGATCCGCACAGCGCGGCGATCAGCGTCGCGGCAGTCGCAGTGACAAACGTTGTCTCCAGCGCCGCTATCGTATCGGGATCGCCCAGCGCGCGCGGGATTCCGGAGCCGCCGAGGACTACGAGGAGGATTATCGGAACAGCGAGAAATAGCAGTAGTGCAGTGCCCAGGAGCCATGCGGTTGCCTGCGCGAAGCTTAATCGGCTACGGACCGCGCGCATGGTTTGAGTACGGCTTGCGTTTCTGACTGCGTTACTGACTGCGTTACGGCGTGTGCGGCGGCGTGGTGGGCGGAGCGGGCTGGCCGGGAGTCGCCGGCGGCGGCGAGACAACGGTCGGTGCAGCTGGCCGCGTCGACGGCGTGAGCGACGGGGTAACTGTCGGGGTAATTGTCGGGGTAATTGTCGGTGCCGGAAGCGGCAGCGGGGGCATGGGACTCGCGAGGATCGGCGAGTCGACCACGATCTGGCCGCCAAGATACCCCGTATAGCCGATCGAGCCGATCGAGAGGAGCGCGCCCAGTCCAACGAGCACGCGGAGAATCCGCGCTGGCGAGACCGCCTCGCGCGTGCGCGCGAGCGTGATGAGCGAGATCAGTGCAAGCAAGCCTGTTATCCCGACAACCCACAACGTGATATCGGCCGCGGACGAATGTGCGTGCACCGCGCCGCGCTGTATGTACCACGCGTTCCGGACCGCGTGGGACGCCTTGTCCCCGCTAGCCCATGCCGGATAGACCGTGATTCCGGCCAGAGTCAGGCTGACCAGTGCATACACCCACACCGCCCTGCGCTGGAACATAGCCGCCGCCAGTACCGCGATTGCACCGACCGTGGCGAGGATTATGGGAAAGTGATTGATCAGTGTGTGTATGTATGGCCAGCTCATTCTCAGCATCCGCGAGAAGGGTTTTGTACAACTTTTGGTTTGCAGCCGAAAAGTGCGCCGTTCGATCCCTTAGCGCAAACCTTTAGCGCAAACCTTGCGCCCGGACGAGTGTGCCCAACTGCAGCACAACCGTCCTGACCCTATATTTGGCGACAATGACCCAAAACGCAATCGAAGCGCGCCACGTGCACAAGCAGTACGCTGGTCACGTCGCAGTACGGGATCTGTGCCTGACGGTCCCATCCGGCGCGGTTTACGGCCTGCTTGGCACCAACGGGGCCGGCAAGACCACGACCATCCGGATGATCCTCAACATAATCGAGCCGGATAGCGGCAGCATTACGGTTCTGGGGCAGCCGGCGACAACACCCGGACTTAGCGACCGCATCGGGTACCTCCCCGAGGAACGCGGTCTCTATCGCAAGATGAAAGTCCGGGACGTTCTCAAGTTTCTCGCCGCGCTCAAGAGTGTGCCAGCATACGATGCGGACCAGCGAATCAACTGGTGGCTCGATAAGCTGTCGCTTCGCACCGATGAGCGCGACTGGGGCAACGCGAAGATTGAAGAGCTGTCGCGCGGCATGCAGCAGAAGGCGCAATTCATCGGCGCACTGGTGCACGACCCTGACCTGATGATTCTGGACGAGCCGTTCAGCGGACTCGATCCCGTCAATGCGCAGGCGCTCAAGGACTCGATCATGGACCTGCGCAAGCGCGGCAAGACCGTGATCTTCAGCACGCACATCATCGAAAACGCCGAATCAATGTGCGACTCTGTGTGCATCATCGCCAACGGTGAAAAGGTGCTCGATGGAACTCTCGCCGACGTGAAGACCGAATACGGCGGCCCTCCAGTCGAGCGCGTCGTGATGTTTCAGCCGTCGCTGTACGACATCTTCCTTCAACGTGTTGGTGCAACAGGCGTCGAGCCGGGAATGCGTGGACATGGCTGATACCGGATCCAAGCTATGGGCGATCGTCCGGCGCGAGTACATCGAGCGCGTGCGCACAAGATGGTTCAAGATCACGACAATTTTTGCTCCGATTCTGTTCACGAGCATATTGTTCCTGCCAATCCTCCTCATGAGGAGCGATCAGAAATCGGTCGCGCCGCGCGTCCTGATCCTTGATGCTACCGGACGCGGACTTGGCCTTTACGTAGCAAAATCGATCTCCGCTACGCAGAGTACAGGCGACGACGGCATAACTCCAGAAGTGCGCGTCGTGAGTCCGGAAGAGCTCGGTGGCGCACGTAATAGCGCAACCTCCGAAGTGGTACACCGCCTCGCAAGGGACTACGTCGTGCTCGATTCGGCGACGCTGCGCGGCGATACCGTCATATATGCCGGACGAACCACCGACTCAAAAGCGAGTCGCACGAACATCGCGACTGCAGTGAGGTCGGGCCTGATGGCGTTGCGCCTCCAGAACAACGGTCTCTCCGCTAACGCTGTGGACAGTGCCGTTTCGGCTCCGGTTCCCGAGATACACGCTGAATCGATCAACGACGCCGGCCGTGACGTGACGACACCAGCGAAGACCATCATCGCGACCATCGTCGCGTTCTTCCTCTACGCGACGATCATCATCTACGGCCAGAACATGCTCAGCGGTGTGATCGAGGAGAAACTGTCACGAGTGTCGGAGATCGTGATCTCGAGCGTCAAACCGGAACTTCTCTTGGCCGGCAAGGTGATCG
>JBDTIP010000124.1:0-16981 GCA_039936295.1 Gemmatimonadaceae bacterium | reverse complement strand
GATCGAGCGCTTCAAGAAGCCGCGGCGCGAACGCTGGATCGTGCTGGCCATCGGCGTCGACCGTGATTATGGCGCTGCGTGGAAAGCGTTCGGTGATCCAAGTGAACGCAGCACGTAGCGCTGCGCCCTTTCCACGGTTCGATTCGAATGCGATGACATGATCGCAGCATCGCTTGAGTGCGCCGCGCGTGGCGTCGGTCGATCCGTCATCGACACCTACAATGTACGCACTCGGCAGATGCCGCCTGAGCGACGTAACAACGCCAAGCACCGTCGGCTCCACATTGAACGCCGGAAGCACGCACACCGGCGCACCGATCACCGCCGGTGCATCGGTACTCGCTATCACTCGACGACTCCTTCCTGCTCCGAGTCATCAGCAGCAGGTTCTTCTACGTCGCTTCCGTCGAGTGCGCCGAGGATCCGCTGCAGGTCCTGCTGCAGCGTATCCACTGTGCCATCTTCCAACGCCACACGAGCCGCGCTCTTCAACGTTCCGTTCTTTCGATATTCATCGACACGAGCACGAGCCCCTTCGATCGTGTACTTGTCAACGTAAAGCAATTCCTTGACAAGCATTATCAGCTCTACCTCACGGCGCTGATACACGCGATTACCGGAGCGGTTCTTCGCTGGGTGGAGAAAACGGAACTGGCTTTCCCAGTAGCGTAGAACGTGCGGCTTCAAATCGGTCAGGTCGCACACGTCGCCGATCGAAAAGAACTCACGGACGGGTATGGTTGCCACGAAGTCTCCCTTCACTCGTCGCGCTCGGGGCGCGGGTCCCGGTTCATAAGCTCGACAATCGCATCACGCGGTTTCTGCCCGTCAAACAGCACTGAAAACACCCCGTCCACTATCGGCATACTCACACCGACACGCTCGGCGAGCGCCTTTGTCGACCGCGTAGTTATCACACCCTCAGCGATCGTATCCCTGCCGACAAGCGCCTCATCGAGAGTCTTCCCACGACCGATCTCGACGCCGAGGGCACGATTGCGACTGAGCTGACCAGTGCACGTGAGCACCAGATCGCCCATGCCTGCGAGTCCCGCAAATGTAGCAGGATCGGCGCCAAGAGCGACGCCCAGACGGGTCATTTCTGCCAGCCCCCGCGTTATCAGCGCGGCCCGCGCATTGTAGCCGAGCTCCAACCCCTCGGCGATTCCTGTGGCCAGGGCCATGACATTCTTAACCGCCCCGCCCAACTCCACGCCGACTACGTCGTGCTGAGTGTAGACCCTGAAGGCCGGCGCATGAAAGATCTGCTGGGCCAGCTCGGCCGGCTCGCGATGGGCACAGGCGGCGACTATGGCCGTTGGCTGACCGCGTGCGACCTCGAGGGCAAAGGTGGGTCCTGACAGTGCGACCGCGCTCTCGCGTCCAAAGACACTCTCCGCGACCTGGGTCATCCGAGCAAACGAGTGCTGTTCGATCCCCTTGGATGCGACGACGACCAACGCGCCATGGGCAATGTGCGGCTGCGCTGCTTCGGCTACTGCGCGGGTGACGTGCGACGGGGCGACCAGTACCACAACGTCCGCTCCGCTGACCACCTCGCGTACCTCCGACGCGGCGACGATCGATGGCGTTAGCGTAACACCGGCGAGGAAGCGATTGGTGTGGGTGTTGTTGATCGAGTCTACGACATCCGGCTCGTACGCCCAGATCCGCACCTCGTGCGAGTTGCGCGCGAGTCTGTCGGCGAGGGCTGCGCCCCACGCCCCGGCGCCGAGCACGCCGCATATCATTCGCGACGGAGCCTCATGCGACGGTGGGTGGCTGCGGTGGCGCCGACGTTGTGCGAGCACTCTTGAACCGATGCTCCTCGCCACGCCGGAGACGGCCGATGTTCGCGCGGTGAGTAAAGAACACGAAAATCGCCACGACTACCGACGCAATGAAGAACGGGTCGTTGAGCTTCACATGACCGAACATCAGGAACGCAAACGGCAACGCGAGTGCCGCGCTCAATGATGCGACGCTGACATAACGCGACGTGGCGAACACGACGATCCATACGGCGAATGCCACCAGGGCTGGGAGCCACGCTACGCCGAGAAATACTCCGCCGGCGGTCGCGACGCCCTTGCCGCCCTTCTGGCCCAGCAGAAATACCGGGCGCACATGGCCGAGTATCGCCGCGGCGCCAATCGCCAGGGCGACGAACTCCGGCTGGGCCGCTCCAGTAAGCGGTGGCAGGAAGAACACCGGGAGAAATCCCTTCAGCGTGTCGACGATGAACACACCTGCACCGATCCTAATCCCGAGCACACGCACAACGTTGGTCGCGCCAAGGTTTCCGGAGCCTTGAGTTCGCAGATCTACTCCACGCCATTTCCCAGCGAGGTATGCGGACGGCACTGATCCGGCCACGTACGCGATTACGATGGCCACGATCACCGGAATATGGATCGAACCCATCTACGCCGATTTACGTCGTAGCACGATGTTCAACGGATTGCCGGTGAAACCATACGCCGCGCGGAATCCGTTGTGAAGGAAGCGGATGTAATGCTCTTGCACGAGCTCGGGGTGGTTTCCGAATACGGCGATTGTCGGCGGCGACGTCTCTACTTGCGTCGCGTAGTTGAGCTTGATCTCGCGACCGGCGGCCTGCGGAGGCTGGCGTCGCGCAAGCAGACTCTGCAGCGTGTCGTTTATGTCGGACGTAGAGATTCTCTTCTCGCGCTCGGCTTCCACCTGCAGAATGAGATCGAACAGTTTGGTGACGCGCTGCCCCGTAAGCGCTGATGTGAATACGAACGGGACGAAGCCGAGGTAAGGGACCTTTTCGACAATTTCCTTCTCGAACTTCGCTGCGGTGTTGTTTTCCTTTTCCTTGAGATCCCACTTGTTGACGACAACGATCAGCGCGCGTCCGGATTCCCACGCCATCGTGGCGATCTTGAGATCCTGATTGTGCAAGCCTTCGACCGCGTCAATTACCAGGATGCACACGTCCGACCGCTCGATGGCGCGGCGCGTGCGCAACGACGAATAGAACTCGATGCCATCGTCGATCTTGGCCTGACGACGAAGACCGGCGGTATCGACAAAGATGAAGTCGCGGCCGTGATACTTGAACGGCGTATCGATCGCGTCGCGCGTAGTGCCGGCAACTTCATTAACCACCAGTCGCTGCTCGCCGAGCATGCGGTTGACGAGTGAAGACTTGCCGACATTTGGGCGTCCGACCACGGCAACGCGAATCGCCTCGGTCTCCTCCTCGTTGCTTTCCGGCAGCAGCGCTGCCATCGCGTCGAGCAGATCGCCGGATCCCTTGCCATTCGTCGCGGATACAGGCACAGGCTCGCCGGCGCCAAGCCGGTAGAACTCGTAGAAGTCGGCGCTCTGCGGATCATCCACCTTGTTCGCGATGATCATCCACGGCTTGTTGGACGCCCGGAGAAGATCCAGTACCTTTGCATCGTTCGGGTGCACGCCGACCTGAGCGTCGACCACAAAGGCGAGCAGATCAGCCTCGGCGATCGCTTCGATTACCTGCTTCCGGATCTCGCCGTCGATTGCTTCACGCGTGTTGTCGGGAAGTCCGCCGGTGTCGACGATCCAGAAGGAATGACCATTCCACTCTGCGCGGCCAAAGTGCCTGTCACGCGTCGTGCCGGGTTCCTCGCTCACGATCGCGGTGTGGCCTCCTACAATGCGGTTGAACAGTGCCGACTTGCCTACGTTCGGGCGTCCTACGAGTGCCACGACCGGTGTAGCGCTCACGCGGCAACCCCGATCGGCTCCGATGCCAGAACGTCGATGAAGTCGTACGATGGAAACACTGGCATTGGGAGCGATTCGCGAACTGCGATGAATGATGCGTCGTCCAAAAAAATTCCGTCTTCGTTGATTGTTTCCGCCGGTATCAGCGCGAGATCGAGGTCGTGCCGGTCGGAGAGCGCGCGGCGGATGTCTGCACCGACCAGCAGGCCGGCAGTTGTTGTGGTTGGCCCGAACAGCGAGTTCTCTACGACGATGAGCTCGAACTGTGCGCCAGTGGCTTGCGTTAGCTCGTTGAGCAACGGCGGCATTAGCGGGCCCATCGAGACTCCCGTCACGACGCCGATTCGACGTCCGCGCATCGACGGAAGCTGCGACAATCCGTCGCGGACTCGCGCACGCAGCAGCGCGACCGAGCCAATGCCGTTTTCGATCTGGGAGAAGTCGCCGTAATGCTCCTCGCTGGGCAGCTCTCGCTGGCCGAGGAGATACAACTCATCCGATCCCACCACCCACGATTGACCACGCTCGCGCATTCCGCGCTCACTCCAGCGCTCGACGTGCTCTAAAAGTGCGCGCGCGTTGTCGACGTCCATCGGCTTCCCCGTGTACAGGTGCGAGAACTGAGTGAGTCCCACGGGGATGACCGCCGCCGAGAGGACTGCATCGCCCATGTTCCAGAGATCCTGTAGTGATTCTTCGAGAACCGCACCGTCATTCAGACCAGGCACGACGACCATCTGGCAGTGGAACTGGATTCCTCCATCGCCGAGCCGCGTGAGCTGCTCGACAATGTTGGGCACCTTGGGGTTGTTCAGGACGATCTTTCGTGCTTCCCAATTGGTCGCGTGCACCGACACGTACAGCGGTGACAGGCGATATTCGAGGATGCGCTTGATGTCACGCTCCTTGACGTTGGAGAGCGTGGCGAAATTTCCGTACGCGAAGGAAAGGCGGTAATCGTCATCGCGCAGATACAGCGGCTTGCGAAGTCCCGTCGGCAGCCCTTCGATGAAGCAGAACTCGCATCGATTGGCGCACTGCCGGACGCGCGGCGGCTCGAGCATGATGCCCCATGGCTCGAGCTCAGGGCGTTCGACTTCGAAGACAATGGTTTCGCCGTCAGGCTGCCTGACTTCGACGGTCAGCTCGTCCTCCGCTGACAGGAATTCCCAGTCGAGGAAGTCGGCGATAGGGCGCCCATCGACACTCAGAATTTCCGTCCCCGGAACAATTCCAAGCTCCGCGGCGATACCTTCTGGCTGGATCCGGGCGACTCGTACCATAACCCGGTAAATTTAGAGGGTTGGGGCCGGAAATCCAAGCAATGCAACGAGTTACGCTACCAGACCTAGATTTTGGCGACCGACCGGGCACGCAACGCCGAAAATGGACGGCGGCTGGCTAAATTGCTCGCTGGGGCGTGCCGCTCGAATGTGGCGATAATCGAGCAGGCAGACCGCTTCGTTCCACGCATTGGGCCTTAGCATAACCAGACACGGATGAGCCGACAAGATACCGGAGCAGTGTTGACCAGACGAAAAGCCGCGACCACGGGCGCAGTCCACAACCACGATGCCGCGGAGATACTGCGGGACTACGCCATTGCGTACCGGAGTCGCCAGGTCAGCACCCTGGCCAGAGGCGAGGTGATGCTCGGACGCGCCATGTTCGGGATCTTCGGCGACGGCAAGGAAGTCGCCCAGGTCGCCCTAGCACACTCGTTTGCACTCGGAGACGTGAGATCCGGCTATTACCGTGACCAGACGCTGATGTTCGCGCTCGGCCTCCTCACCGTCCAGCAGTTCTTCGCCCAGCTGTACGCACACGCGGATATTATCGCGGACCCTGCATCGGGCGGACGCGGCATGAACGCGCACTTCGGCACTCGCATGCTGGATGAAGCCGGGCGATGGAAGAACCTGACGGAGCAATACCAGTCGTCCGCCGACAGCTCCCCAACTGGCTCGCAGATGCCGCGACTACTGGGGCTTGCCTACGCGTCCAAGTTGTATCGCGAGCTGAAGGAGCTTCACCAGTTCACGCAGTTCTCACACAACGGCAACGAAATCGCGTTCGGCACAATCGGCAACGCGTCGTGCGCCGAAGGCGTGTTCTGGGAGACGGTCAACGCGGCTGGCGTGTTGCAGGTCCCGATGCTGTTGTCCGTCTGGGACGATTGGTACGGTATCTCGGTACCGAACGACATGCAGGTCACCAAGGGCAGCATCTCCGAGCTGCTCACAGGCTTTCGCCGAACAGCGGATGCGTCCGGTTTCGAGCTGGAAGTGGTTCGCGGTTGGGATTATCCGGCGTTGTTAGAAACGTTCAAGCGAACTGCACAGATAGTACGCGATGATCACGTGCCGGCCGTCGTGCATGTGATCGAGCTCACGCAGCCGCATGGCCACTCGACGTCGGGCAGCCACGAGCGCTACAAGTCGCCCGAGCGTCTCAAGTGGGAGAAGGAGCACGACGGGATCGCGCGGTTCCGCGCATGGATCATTGCCCAGAAGATCGCGACGTCGGACGAGCTTGATACACTGGAAGAAAGAGAGATGGACGCAGCGCGTGACGGGCGCGATTCTGCGTGGCGCGAGTATCAGGCGCCGATCAACGCAGAGAAAGACGAGGTCATCGCGATGCTCTCTGCCGCTGCGCACGCGGCAGTTGCCAGTGACGCTGCGGTCACGCTGGGAAAGATCGAACGTGAGCTCGGCGCACGCACTTCGCCGCTGCGCCGCGAGATCGCGGTGTCGGTGCATGAGGCGATCGTCGCGCTCCGGGACAATCCATCCGCAGCTGCGCCGCTGATTGCGTGGAAACGCGCGCAGGCCGTGCTGATGGACGACAGGTATCACGCACAACTGTACTCGGAATCGGCTGAGTCTGCGCTCGCGGTACCCGTTGAGGATCCGATCTACGACGAGACATCGCCGGACGTTGATGGCTACATGGTGCTCAACAGCTGCTTCGACGCCGCACTCAAGCGCGATCCGCGCGTCATCGCATTTGGCGAGGATGTCGGCAAGCTCGGCGATGTGAATCAAGGATTCGTGGATCTGCAGGCGCGTTACGGTGAGCTGCGTGTTGGCGATACCGGCATCCGCGAGTGCACCATAATCGGACAGGCCATCGGCATGGCGATGCGCGGGCTGCGCCCGATCGCCGAGATCCAGTATCTGGACTACTTGCTGTATGCGGTGCAGGTGCTGTCTGACGATCTGGCGACGCTTCGCTATCGCACGCGAGGCGGTCAGAAGGCACCAGTGATCGTTCGCACGCGCGGTCATCGGCTTGTGGGGGTGTGGCACTCCGGTTCGCCGATGGGGATGATGCTCAGCTCGCTGCGCGGCATGTACATTCTCGTTCCGCGAGACATGACGCGAGCTGCAGGGTTCTACAACACACTGCTCCAGGGCGATGATCCGGCAGTCGTCGTTGAAGTGCTCAACGGTTACCGATTCAAGGAGAAGCTCCCCACCAATATAGGAACGTTCACATTACCGCTTGGCGTTCCCGAGATACTGCGCGAAGGTACCGACGTTACCGTTGTGACGTACGGAGCCTGCTGCCGCATCGCTCTGGATGCAGCTCGGCTACTTCAGGAAAATGCGGGCGTCAGTGTGGAAGTCATCGACGTGCAGTCGTTGCTGCCGTTCGACGTCAAGGGAACGATCGTGGAGTCGCTCAAGAAGACCAACAAGGTGCTGTTTCTCGATGAGGACGTTCCAGGCGGCGCAAGCGCATACATGATGCAGGAAGTGCTGGAGCGTCAGGGCGGTTTCTACTGGCTCGACGCAGCTCCACGGACGCTTGCGGCTGCAGCACATAGGGCGGCATACGGCCGCGACGGTGACTACTGGTCCAAACCAAATGTCGAGACGGTGTTCGACGCGGTCTACGACATCATGCGCGAGACGAACGTGGACGCGATGCCAGCGTTGGGTACGGAGTAGGGCGCTGGTCCGGTCGCAAGTTAAGGGGCCAGGGGCGGCATAGCCGCCCCTTACGGGTTCGGTGCTATATCGAAAAGCGGCGCATGCTAGGCTGTCACGACAACAACGCCCCTGCGTGACCGCGCCCTTCGCCCGATATTCGAAGCAACACACCGACGCCGAGCCAGCTGGCGAGCATGAATGAGCCGCCGTAGCTGAAGAATGGCAGTGGGATACCGGTGATGGGCATGAGGTTGAGAGTCATCCCGACATTCACGACGACGTGAACCAGCCAGCACGACATGAGTCCGAATGCCACGAGGCTGCCGAACGGATCGTTCGCGCGCGAGGCTATACGTGTAGCGCGGAGTAGCAGCGCGAGAAACAGAGCGAGCGCGAGGGTGACTCCGATGAAGCCAAGCTCCTCACCGACGACGGCGAAGATGAAGTCCGTGTGCTGCTCCGGTAGGAAACCGCTTCGCTTCTGCGTACCAAGTGTAAAGCCGCTGCCAAACAGTCCGCCGGAACCGATCGCGATCTTGGACTGGAGCACGTGGTAGCCAGACGCACGTGGGTCGGCCGAGGGATCCAGAAAGACTTTGAGCCGATTCTGCTGGTGTGGTGCCAGGTGTTCCCAGAGAATCGGTGCGACGACTCCGGCCACGACGTTTGTGACGACGAGTACGATTCCTTCCAGAAGGTACGGCTTGTACCAGAGTACGAGCGCGATGAGCACGAGGAACCACGCGCCCCACAGGCCAGTGCTGAACGAAAGCACGAGGCTCACGACCGGGCTCGCGAGAAGCACCAGTAACGGCCACGGCACGCCGGACCAGAACAGCATGCCAAAGAAGATTCCCACGAACACGATTGCCGAGCCGAGATCCGGTTGCAGCATGATCAACAGAAATGGAAGGCCGACGACGAGAGCCGGCTTCCAGAGCTCGAGCAGTGACTTGGGTGCCTCTCTGCGCTCTGCGAGCACCTTGGCGAGCATCAGCACCACCACGATCTTGGCGATCTCAGCGGGCTGCCCCAGGCGATGGCCGCCGATCGCAAACCAACTGCGCATGTGTCCATTCGCCCCGGTGCCAGTTCCGAGCACCAGCAGCGACGCGAGCATCAGCAACGTCAGGAGATAGGCTGGCCACGTCGCCCACTCGATCAGTCTGACAGACGAATTACCGATTCCCCACGCGCACAGCACGCCGAGACAGAGCCACAGAAGTTGCGACTTCCAGAGCGGCGCGACGTAGGTGGGAATGTCTGTCTGACCTGCGGAGTAAACCATCGCGACGCCAAACAGCGACAGTGCGATAGCGGTTGCGGCCAGCGGGTAATCGGCGAGTGTGTTACGAAACATCAGCCTTCAGATTGAACAGCGGTCACTGGAGCGACCTTGAGATAGTGCGATATGATGGACGATGCCACGTGAGCGGCTCGTCCGCCATGGCCGCCGTATTCGAGCATGACCGCAACGACGATTGTCGGCTTGTCAGCCGGCGCGAACCCAACAAACCACGCGTGGTTCAGTTCCACTCCATTAACCTTCTTGCCGGTCTGTGCCGTTCCTGTCTTGCCCGCTAGCATTATCCCCTGAATTCTGGCGGACTGCGCGGTGCCCTGACCGATCACACCAGCAAGCGCGGTGCGAAGTCCGTCCATCTGATCCTGAGTAAGCTTATAAATCCTGGTGCGGGTGGGAGCCTGCTTCACTATCTCAGGTGTTGGCTCCGTACCATCAGTGGCAAGCGCAGCGTAGAATTTCGCCATGTTGACAACGGTCTGGGAGTTTTCTCCCTGTCCGATGGCGAGATTGAGAGTGACGGCGCTGCTCCAGCCGCGCACGCCGTAGGTCTTGTTGTAATAATCGACGGCGTATGGAAACAGCGCGCGCTTCTCGTCGGGAAGGTCGATCCCGGACTTTTCGCGCATGTTGAGAGAGACGCCACCTGCAATCAGCTTCGACAGCCCAATCTTCAGTCCCAGCTGATAGAAGTACACGTCGCAGGATACTTCTATTGCGCGAGCCAGAGAGATGGACCCGTGTCCTTTCTTGTCCCAGCATTTGAAGTAACGGTTGCCGTACTGGAACCCTCCTGTGCACGGCACTGGCATGTGCTCATCGAGAGTGACGACACCGGATTCGAGGCCTGTAACCGCGGTAGCGAGCTTGAACGTCGATCCGGGCGGATACCGTCCCTGCGTCACCTTGTTGACGAGCGGGCGCCGGTCGTCCGTCAGGAGCTGCTTCCAGTAATCGGCCGGAATGCCGCCGGTGAACTTGTTGACATCGTAGCTTGGCGCGCTGTACAGCGCGAGAACGCCACCGTCGCGTGGATCGAGGGCGATCGCGCCGCCGACCAGCGAATCTCCGAACACGCTCGCCACATAGCGCTGCAAATCCAGATCGATGTTGGTGTACAGCGGGGGCGCCGCTTCCGGCTTGAGATCCAGCCGCGGTGTAGCCTGGCGAACCTGCCGCCCGCGCGCATCCACCTCATCGTAGCGAACGCCTTCCTTGCCGCGCAGGGCCTTTTCATATTCCTTCTCGATACCGCCCTTGCCCACTAGCTGGCCGGGCTTGTATCCCGCGTACGCCGGAGAGTTGAGATCGGCGTCGGTAATTTCACCAGTGTAGCCAACGAACGATGCGACTGCCGGTCCATCGGGATAGAACCGTTTGGGAACCGACTGGATGATGAGGCGCGGGAAATTGATGCGGTGCTCTTCCAGCACCGACACGACACTCATCGATGCGTCAGAGATGATGAGCGTCGGCCGATTCGGATCGCGGCGAAAGCGACGCACGGCAGCGTCGACCTCATCCGGCGCGAGCGAGATCACACTCGACAGATGCAGGAGCGAGGCGCGCAGCGAGTCCACATTGGTTGGGGCGATCGACACAGAATAACCGGGCAGATTCTCGGCGATGATGTTGCCGAACCGGTCATAGATGATTCCACGCGGCGCAGGCAGCGGCAGCGCACGCAGTCGATTCTCCTGAGACTGCAGCTTGTAACGATCATGCTGCAACACCTGCGCATTGAAAAAGGCAACCATCAACGACACAAGGACGGCGGCGAGTCCCAACGTCGCAATCCGCGAGCGCCGGGCGATGTCGTTCGGATGAACGCTCACGCTGCCGATGGCTCCAGGAACGGGCGCATGAGGAGAAGCACGATTACGCCGGCGATGGCTGTGGCTGCTGCCGACAGCGGGGACCACAACAACAACTGCTGCGCGAGCTCGACCCCCGAGACACGGTGCTCAGCGATGAAGAAGATGATGTCGAACAACCATTTGCCGGCGAAGAAGAATATTGCGTTCAACGGCAGGCTGTCCGCGAAGAATACGGCCTTGAGCCAGGAAGCCAGATACGCGACGAATATCATCGCGAATGCACCTGCCCCAAAACTGTCAGGCGACAGTGAATCAGCAACCAATCCAACTGCAAAGCCAATCACCACGGCCCACGCCGGCCGAACGCGCACAGATGCAGTGAGAACCGCGAGAAGGAGAAAATCGATGGGCGCCCGCCAGCCGAGCAACGGACGCAGCGTGAAGTGCAACAGTACCAGCACGACGAAAGTGACTACGGCACGAGTTGTTCCGGCGATTGTCATGCGGCTGCCATCATTGAGGCCGTGGCACCGGCGAGGAATCTCGGCTCACCGGCTTACGACGCAATGTATCCCGATGCGTGCTGTCAAGCGGCGCAGCGACAGGACGACGAATCGGCTGAGGACGTGCGCGCGCGCCACTATCGGGCGGCAGGATCGACTGCTCCGGCACGCCAGCTCGACGCAGGCTGTCGCGTGTGACGGAATCCTGGGCTGCCTGACGGGCTGTCGCCTCTGCCAGCGCGGCGCTGCGCGCGAGCGAATCTCCGGCGCCAACGATCTTTCGCACCGCCGAATCGGCGATGGTACCCACGGCCCACACATTGTCCACACCAGCTGAAGCGCGGTCGGGGCGCAGAATCATCACCGCGTATACGTCCGCAGGAAATACGGCTGGGCGGATGAGGTACGTCCGCGCCCACGACTCGGATGTCTGCGTCTCGCCCAGCACGCGCCCGATCGGAATGCCGCGAGGGTACACGCCACCGAGGCCCGAACTGACGATTATCGTTCCCGGCTTGATTGAAGTACGGAACGGAACTCCGCGCAGCTCCATGAGATAGCGAGTCGGGCCTGATGCTACGTGCGCCTGCACGATGCCAAACGCGGATGCATCTTCCGACATCGCGCTGACACGAAAGTCGGGGTGCGTCCACAGCATTGCGTGGCTCATCATCGGGTCGACGTTGTCGACGACGCCGACGAGTCCCTCGGGCGCGACCACTGGACTCAGCTTCTGCACTCCAGCGCGCGATCCAGCGCTCAGAGTCACGCCGAACTCGTCTCGTACTCCGCTTCCGTGGAGGGCTTCGGCGGGAACGAATCCCCACTTGAGGCGGCTGCCCAGCCCGAGCATGTCACGTAGTCGCTCGTTCTCGGTCCGGAGCGATTCCACGCCCATCGCGCGCCATGCGCTCGAGTCACGTTTCGCCACTACGGCATCATGCATCGTGAGCGCGCGGCGACTGTCCTCCGCTCGCTGCTGCAGAAGTAGCAACGGAGCGAGAATGCTGCGTCTCAGGCCTCCGGCAATCGGCTCGCGCACCTGGCCCGGCAGGACAAGTGCGAGCAGCGACAGAACCGCGCAGATGGCGAGCGCGGTCCCATCCAGCCTGTTATTTGAGCGTCCGAGGCGAGCCACGCCCTACCTCAGGGGGAGAGGACCGACCAGTACTTATCCTCATCGTCGAGAATCCGTCCCGTGCCTCGAACCACGCATGTGAGCGGGTCTTCATCGACATGAATCGACAGGCCGGTTTCCTGGGCAAGGAGGACGTCCAGTCCGCGGATCAGAGCGCCGCCGCCAGTCATGACGATTCCGCGATCGACAATGTCTGCCGCCAGTTCCGGAGGCGTGATCTCAAGCGCGCGGCGGACCGCGTCAACGATCTGCTGAATGGGCTCCTGCACCGCTTCACGAATCTCGGACGAATGCACGCGCACGGTCTTCGGGATGCCCGAGACGAGGTCGCGACCTTTCACATCCATCTCGCGCTCGTCGCCTACTGGGTGCGCGGAGCCAATCTGTATCTTGACCTGCTCGGCGGTCGCCTCACCGATCAGCAGGCTGTGGTTCTTGCGCATGAACTGCAGGATAGCTTGGTCCAGCTCATCGCCACCGGTGCGAATCGACGTGTCGCTGACTATTCCTGAAAGCGCGATAACAGCGATCTCAGTGGTGCCGCCACCGATATCGATTACCATGTTTCCGGTCGGCGTATCGACCGGCAGGCCCACCCCGATTGCCGCAGCCATCGGCTCGGCGACCATCATCACTTCCTTAGCGCCCGCGCCAAGCGCAGAATCGCGTACCGCGCGCTTCTCTACTTCGGTGATGCCGGACGGGACGCACACGATGACGCGAGGCTTGACCCTGAAAACGTGGTTCTCGATGATGAGCGCCAAAAAGTAGCGCAGCATCTTCTCGGTGACGTCGAAGTCGGCAATGACGCCGTCCTTCATGGGCCGCACCGCGATCACGTTCTCGGGCGTACGGCCCAGCATGCGCTTGGCCTCGAGCCCGACCCCCTTGATCTTGCGGGTTTCGCGATCGAGCGCAACGACGGAGGGCTCGTTGAGCACGATGCCTTCGCCCTTGACATAAACAAGAGTGTTTGCGGTTCCCAGATCCACGGCGATCCCGGTCGCCGGGAACAGTGATCCGCCTTTGAAAAACGGCCAGCGCATACGTGCGTCCTGCGGAGAGTGCGAGGGTGGTACCGGACTACGCTAGAAACGCGCCCGGATCGGCTAGCGGCATTCCGAAAGCTTCGGCCACACCAGGATAGGTGACCTTGCCCTCGACGATATTGAGGCCCTTTCGCAACGCGGCGTTGTCGCGAAGCGCCTGCTTCCACCCCTTGTTGGCAAGAAGCAGCGCGTAGGGGAAGGTAGCGTTGGTGAGCGCGAGCGTGGAAGTACGCGGAACGCCGCCTGGCATATTTGCGACACCATAGTGGATTACTCCGTCCACGACGTACGTCGGGTTCTCATGCGTGGTGGCATGAATCGTCTCGAAACAACCGCCCTGATCGATGGCGACGTCCACGATGACCGATCCCTGCTGCATCGTCTTGAGATCTTCACGCCGAACGAGCTTGGGCGCCTTGGCGCCAGGAATCAGCACCCCGCCGACCACCAGATCGGCCGTGCGAATCTGCTCGAGCAGGTTATGCCGGTTGGAATAAATGAGAGTGACGTTGGCCGGCATGACATCGGACAGATACCGCAGACGCTCCAGCGACACGTCGAGCACGGTGACCATGGCACCCATTCCAGCCGCCATCTTGGCGGCGTTCACTCCCACCACCCCTCCGCCGATGATGACGACCCGGGCGGGTGCGACGCCAGGAACTCCGCCGAGCAGAAGGCCTCGGCCGCCATACAGTTTCTCCAGATACTTGGCGCCTTCCTGGACCGCCATGCGACCGGCGACTTCGGACATGGGCGTCAGGAGCGGAAGCTCGTGGTTGGCGAGCTCGACGGTTTCGTATGCGACACAGACCGCACCGCTGTCCATGTGCGCCTTGGTGAGCTTCTCGTCCGCCGCGAAATGGAAGTACGTAAAGATCACCTGGCCCTTCCTCATTCGGGGCCACTCCACAGCGATCGGCTCCTTGACCTTCATGATCATATCGGCTTCGCGCCACACCGTATCCGCATCGGGTCCGATGGTTGCGCCGACGGAAGTGTACATGTCGTCGGGGAAGCCGCTGCCTTCACCGCCTCCCTTTTCAATCATCACCGAGTGTCCTGCTGCGACGAGCGCCTCGGCACCGGCGGGAACCAGTGCAACGCGGTTCTCATTCGTCTTTATTTCCTTCGGGACTCCGATTTTCATTGTCGTGTCACAGAATTGTTAGAGGTGCAGGTCCGAGGCTGACGACCGTCTGCCCGGAAGGCTCGAAACACTCCGCACAAACTTCAGAGACCGTCTGCTCATCGATCGCGTCCACCAGTGAAAGCATCTCATCCAGCGAACGGAACGGCTCGTTGTAAAGCTCAAGCCCGGCCGCGCGATACATACGCGAGCTCGGAGTTTCGAGTGAAAGTGTAATCTGTCCCTTCAGTTGCTGCTTCCCGGCGGCAAGCTCCGCCGCCGGCACGCCGTCCGCGGCGATTCGGGCGAGCTCGGCGTTCACCGCAGACGCCGCCTCGTTCGCGGATTCAGGCGACGTTCCAACATAAACACCGTGCATGCCGGCGCGCGAATAGAACGACGAAAATGTATGCACGGCGTACGCCAGACCGAGGTCCTCGCGAATTCGCTGAAACAGCCGCGAGCTCATCCCCCCGCCGAGGAGCATGCTTACGAGGCAGAAGGCGTATCTGCGGTGATCGCTGTGCGCCGGCGCGCGGCTGCCGAAAACGAGCTGCGTCTGCGCGCCCGGACGCTCCACGTGAGTGTACGAAGGTGGCTGAGACGTCGGCTGCAGCGCATCGAACGCGGCAGTACCCTCGGATCGCGGCTCGAGCCAGCCGGTCGCGCCGAGAATTTCAACGAGCTCGTCGTGGTCGATCGAACCCGCGGCTGCCACAACAATGTTGTCCGGACGGTACGCGGCTGCATGCAGGTCGCGCAGGTCCGATGTCCTGAACGATGAGACGGTGTCCCGCGTTCCCAGAATGCGATAACCGTACCCGTTGTCGCCCCACAATCGCTCGTTGTGCACGTCGAATACGAGATCGTCCGGCGTGTCGTCCACCATGGCGATTTCCTCGAGCACAACCTTGCGCTCCAACCGGAGATCAGTCTCGCGCAGCAGCGGACGGAAGATTATGTCGCCGATGACGTCGGCGGCTTCGCGCACGTGCTCGTCTAGCACACGAGCCTGATACGACGTGTGCTCGCGCGCAGTATATGCGTCGAGCGATCCGCCAAGTGTCTCGAGCGCAAGGCTGATGTCTTTCGCGCTGCGCGTGTGCGTGCCCTTGAATACCATGTGCTCGAGCATGTGTGAGATGCCCATTTTTTCTGCACGCTCATGCAGGGTTGCGGCACGCACCCATGCCCCAAAGGCAACAGACCGCACTCCCGGAACATTGTCCGAGAGCACGGTCAGTCCATTCGGGAGAACCGTCCGCTGCACGTCTGCGCCAGCGGCGCTAATCCCTGCTGCGCCCACGCCCGCTGCTACGCGGCCGGCGCGGACGCTCGCTGCGCTCGCGCTCGCCGCCGTCCTGCTGTTCATCGCTGCCGTCAGCAACAGGCGATTCCGGAGCAGGTCCGGCGCCGTGCGACGCACCACCTTCCGGAGGATTCTCAAGTGCCTTCATCGACAGGCGCAGGCGTCCGCGCTCGTCACGATCGAGAACCTTGACGCGAACTCGGTCACCCTTCTTGACGACGTCTTCGGTCTTCTCGGTGCGGCCGTGCTTGAGCTCAGAGATGTGCACGAGTCCTTCGGTGCCCGGCATAATTTCGACGAACGCCCCGAACGCAGTCGTGCTCTTCACGGTGCCTTCGTATGTCGCGCCAACCTCAGGCTCGGCGGTGATCGCCTGCACCATCTGCTTCGCACGCTCCATGGCCTCGCCGCCCACGGCAGCGATGGTGACCATGCCGCTGTCGTCGACGCTGATCTCTGCGCCCGTCTCTTCCTGAATTCCGCGAATCGTCTTGCCTTTGGGTCCAATCAGCTCGCCGATCTTCTCGGGGTTAATCGAAACTGTGACAATGCGCGGAGCATACTGAGAAAGATCAGGACGAGCCGCGGAAAGCGCCTTGTTCATCTCACCCAGGATGTGCAGGCGGCCGACCTTGGCCTGTGCCAACGCCTCCTGCATGATCTTGAGATCGAGCCCCTGAATCTTGATGTCCATTTGGATGGACGTGATTCCCTTCTCCGTACCGGCGACCTTGAAGTCCATGTCGCCGAGGTGATCCTCGGTGCCGAGGATGTCGGTGAGAATCGCGTAACGCGCGCCTTCCTGAATGAGGCCCATCGCGACGCCCGCTACCGGCGAGCGCAGTGGAACACCAGCGTCGAACAGTGACAGCGAGCCGCCGCAGACAGTCGCCATCGACGAGGATCCATTGGACTCGAGCACATCCGAAACGATACGAATCGTGTATGGGAACTCCTCGAATGGCGGCAGCACCGCGTGCAGTGCGCGCTCGGCGAGGTTGCCGTGACCGATCTCGCGTCGGCTTGTGCCGCGAATCGGACGAACCTCGCCAGTCGAGAA
>JBDTIP010000123.1:0-5594 GCA_039936295.1 Gemmatimonadaceae bacterium | reverse complement strand
ACAGCGCACACGACAATCCCCGCACCCACCCAGTAGTAAACCGGAAACTGAAGAATCCGGGCCAGCGGGAGGAAGTGCAATCCGACCACCAGGGCGATACCGGAAGCGAGCAGCTCCGGACGATGGAAATGGCTGGTGAGCACAAGCACGATACCACAGCCCGAACCTTCGAAAATGGTGATCAGCTTGAATTGCCTGCTATGTTCTGCCCAGAAGTCATCGCGGCGCACTCCACATAGTGTCGCGAGTGCCTTACCGCGGAGCAGCGCGCGTACAGCCACGGTTACAAATACGGCGGTTGTTAGATAGAGTGCAAGCCACCGTGCCACCGGAAAGGAATCCACCGACCCAAAACCCCAACCCAGCCAAAAGAAGCCTAATGCGCTCAAGATTGTCGCTCCGACGCCGCGACCGAACGCGGCGCCGGCACGTTGAGCGCGAGCGAGTGAGTTGGGCAACGGCGGTGCTGCGATCACCTCGACCTCCTTGAATGGTGGATTCAAGAAGCTTTGTCACCGACCGCATCGGCGCGGTTTCCCAGGTCGGTCGTCAATGGTGTTCGGAAGGTTCAGTGTCTTGCGGATCTTCGGAGTACATAACCTCGAGTGCGGCGAGTGCGGCGAGTGCGGCGAGTGCGGCGAGTGCGGCGAGTGTGCGAATCCGCATCAGGTCAATTCCGGATGATGGGAAAACTTGTTCGAAGCATAACCCAGCTACGGATCATTTGCTTACCGAGTGGGCAAAACCGGCAACCACAACGCCAACGCCACGAGTGTTGCCAACAGTACTGGCGGCGTAATCAGCAAGCCAATCTTCATATACTGACCCCATCCGATTTTGTAGCCTTTCCCAGCCAGTACATGCAGCCACAACAATGTCGCCAGACTGCCGATAGGGGTGAATTTCGGACCGAGGTCGTTACCAATGACGTTGGCGTAGACCATGAGCTCCTGGGTAACTACCGGCACTTGTGCGTGATGAATGGCCAGCGCCCCAACCAGAGTTGACGGCAGATTATTCATGACCGAAGCGACAATGGCCGCGAGAAATCCGGTGCCGATCGTTGCAACGAAATTGCCTTGCTCTGCCAGCCAGTGGAGCGCTTGAGCACCGTAGGCAGTCAGCCCCGCGTTGCCCAGGCCATAAACGACCCGGTACATGCCAATCGAGAACAACACGATTTGCCACGGCGCATGACGCAGTGCAGACGACACGGATACTACCGCACCACGTCCTCGCTGCCACCAGCGGCCAGCAATCGCCATCAGCGCGATAGCGGCTGCCCCGGTCACGAATGAAATCGGAATCTTTAACGGCGCAGTGACGAAGTAGGCGACAAGCAGCACCGTCAGTAATGGAAAGGCCGCGCGAAAAACCAGCGGATCCTTGATAGCTGATTGCGGCGGAGCGAGTTCTGTTACCGAATAGCGCTCCGGAACCTTTCGCCCAAATGCTACCCAGAGAACCAATAGCGCGGCCAATACAGAGACGATATCGACGGGCACCATGACCGCTGCATAACGACCGAAGCCGATATCGAAATAATTGGCACTGACGATGTTGACCAGGTTGGAGATCACCAGCGGCAGGCTCGCAATATCAGCGACGAATCCCGTAGCGATGATGAAGGCCAGTGCCGCCGCGGGAGAGAAATCCAGGCGAAGCAGAATGGAGATGACGATCGGCGTCAGAAGCAGAGCGGCGCCATCGTTGGCGAAGAAAGCGGCGATGATCGCGCCCAGTACCACGATCATTGGGAAGAGTACACGCCCCCTTCCATTGCCCAAGCGGGCCACATGTAGTGCCGCCCATCCAAAGAAACCGGCTTCGTCCAGGATCACGGAAATCACGATCAACCCAACAAAGGTGAACGTAGCGTCCCAGACAATATTCCACACGACGCCGATATCCGCCCAGTGCACCACACCCAGCAGCAGCGCGACCAGCGCACCACCCAGCGCGCTCCAGCCAATCCCCAGTCGCCTGGGCTGCCATATCACCATGGTGAGAGTGACGACGAAGATAGCCAGTGCCAACATTGAGGAACCTTGAACTAAGTATGGGGCGATAATCGATGGTGGATCGATAATAGGGTCGAATCTTGCACGATGCAAACTGGCGTGGAACAGCTTGTGCTCGGAACATGTTATTGATACATGCTGTTGTTTACGGACGCTCCCATCACCGACGCCAGGGGTTAGCCGCGACTGCGACCGGAGCAACGCTTCTCGAAGTGGGAGGGTAACCATGCTGGCCAGACGGTTGTTGTTCCAGAGATTGCTCGTCGCCCTGATGCTCGGTTCCGGAATGCAGGCTTGCGCTCCGGCGGGCGTCCTGTCGCATCCGGGCGGAGCCACGCTGGACGTCACGAACCACAACTTCGCGGACATGAACGTCTACGCGATCAGCGACAATGGATCTCCGCGCCGGCTTGGCATGGCTGGCGGCTTGGGCTCGACCAGGTTCACGCTTCCCTACGAGACCTTCGCCTCGGGGTCTGTGTCCATTGTCGCAGTGCCGATCGGTGGCTTGGGGGCAGCCGGTTCCGGCGCAGTGAGTGTGCAGAGCGGTCAGACGATCCAATTCACGATCGAACAGAATCTCAACATGAGTTCGGTGATGCTGCGCTGATGCTGCGGTGACAGCACCGCTCATGTTCAATCACGCTATTGTTCGTGTAACGGGAGTGATCAGACAATCATGGTGACACACAGGCCCGCGCGCAGCCAGGGCAGTGACATTGCGTCGCAATATCGCCACGCGTCGCATGCATGAAAAATGTGCTGTCTTCGGTGTGTATGCGCGCAACCTGGAGGGCGCGGAGGTGGCGCGGCTCGTACATACCGGGCTCTGGACTCTCCAGCACAGGGGACAGGAGAGCACCGGGATCAGCGTGAGCGACTGTGCGACAATCCGGACACACAAAGGACCCGGGCTCGTGGCGCACGTCTACGACGAGGCGTCGTTGCGCCAGCTTGTCGGCCACATTGGCATCGGGCATAATCGGTATTCGACCTCCGGCGGCGACGGACAGCGCCACGCCCAGCCGGTCACGAGCGTCGCCAACCGGTTGGCGTTGGCTCATAACGGCAACCTGCCCAGCGTCGGGTTGCTATCGCGCGCGCTCCTCGACGCCGGCGTCGACATCAGCGACGCCAACGATTCCGAGCTGATGCATGCGGCACTCGACCGTGAGCTCGCGCTCGGCGCCACGTTGGATGACGCGGTGCGCACCTGCTTCCCACTGTTCACGGGCGCGTTCTCGCTGGCGCTTCTCACGCCCGGTGCGTTGGCCGCTGCGCGCGACATGCGCGGCATTCGTCCGCTCGCGCTCGGGCGGATCGGTACGGGTTACGTGGTATCGTCAGAGACGTGCGCGATTGACGCAGTGGGTGGTACCTTCCTGCGCGACGTCTTGCCAGGCGAGCTTGTGGTAATCGACGAACACGGATTGCGCTCGGTGCAGCTTGCGACGGGCCGAGAGCAGTTGGACATCTTCGAATTCGTATATTTCGCGCGTCCCGACAGTATGCTGATGGGCCGTCGCGTGAATGAAGTGCGACGCCAGTTCGGCATGCAGCTCGCACGCGAGCATCCGGTGCACGCGGACGTGGTGATTCCCGTTCCCGATTCCGGGGTGCCGGCCGCGATCGGATACGCGAGCGTCGCAGGCATTCCGCTCGACGTCGGGCTCGTCAAGAATCGCTACATCCACCGCACGTTCATTCAGCCGGCGCAGCGGCTGCGGGAGCGCGGCGTCAGGATGAAGCTCAACCCGATCGCCGAAGTGCTGCGTGGCAGGAGCGTGGCGGTGGTTGACGATTCGGTGGTGCGGGGCACCACGGCGCGGCAGATCGTGACGATGCTGCGTCACGCAGGCGCGAGAGAGGTGCACTATCTCGTCTCTTCACCGCCGGTGAAGTTCCCCGATATCTACGGTATCGACCTTCCAAACACGGCCGATCTCGTGGCTGCGAGGATGTCGGTTGAGGAGATCCGGCACGCGATTGGTGCAGACTCCCTCGCCTACCTGTCGTACGATGGGATGATCGCGGCGACCGGACTGCCAGAGGAGCGCTTCTGCACGTCGTGCTTCAGTGGCGTGTACCCGCTGGGCGCGCCAAAGGCATGATGTCGATAATGGCGCCAGAGGAACAACTCTCCAGTTATGAGACTGTCGCGCTGTTCTGCATTACGCTTGAGCACGGAAGCGTTGTTCGTGCGCATCACGGTATCTGACCCCGTCGCCACCAGGCCTCGCGCGCGACGAGCTACAGCGCTTTGCGGAACGGCTCCCCCGCCGCGCGAACGCCGGCAGCGCCCCGATGGACACGCCGTGATGGACACACGCCGTGACAAACACCTTGACGCGTCACCCCAGGTCACGCAGTCTTGGATTCGATGGAATCCGCGAAATCCCGCATCAAGCCATTCTCGCTGTTCGACGGCGACCTGCTGAACCGCACGTTCAGCCGAATCGGTTTGCACAGCCGGCACGCAAGTGCTCTTGCTGGTCGAGCGCTTGTCGTGATCGGCCTCACATGGGTCCCCATGGCGCTGCTCGCGTATTGGCAGCAGCTCTATAGCAGCCACGTGGACGCGCGAAACTTCTTCGCCGACTATGCCGCTTATGCACAATTCCTCATCGCCATCCCGCTTTTCATAGTCGGCGAGCGGATCGTATCGCGCAGCACTCGGCAGGCAGACAAGGACTTCGTAGAGTCGGGCGTGGTAAGCGATGAAGACCGGCCATTTGTCGACGCGAGCCATGCCGAGGTGGAGCGGCTTCGCTTGTCGCGTGTGGCGGAAGCAGTCTGCATAGCGCTCGCTTATGTCACCGCCGGTGCGACGATCCTGCCCGAGCTCACAACTCACTCAATGCTCACCTGGCACAGTGGAGCCGGCCCGGCAGGGAACGTTCAAACGCTCTTCGGGCTGACCGCCCCTGGTGCGTGGGCACTTCTCGTAGCACTGCCGATTCTCAACTACTGGTGGCTCAGGATCGCCTGGAAGATCATCATCTGGACGCGGTATCTCTACAGGATGTCGCGGCTCAAGCTTGTTCTCGTCGCATCACATCCCGACAGCACGGGAGGCATCGGATTCATCAGCGAGGTGCAGTCGACGTTTGCTGTGATCATCTTCGCCTATGGCATAAGCAACGTCGCGGCGGTGATTGCATACAAGATAGCAATCGAGCACGCGCCGCTTTCACTGATGCCGGTGTGGGCGCCCGCGCTCGGCTTCATCGTGGGCGCACCGCTCCTGTTCACCCTGCCGCTGTTGATGTTCACGAAGCAACTCTCACGCACGAAGCGCCGGGCGATGGCACTGTGTCGCGCGCAGCTGCTTCGCCGGTCTCTGGCTTTCGAGGCGCGATCACTCAACGAAGACTTGAGCGTTGGGGCGGGATCTGACGTTGCATGGCACGCGAGCATGAACAACCTGAGCGGCGTTTTCGACCGCATCGAACACATGCGCGTGGTGCCGTTCGACTTCAAGTCGGCGAGTCAGCTCCTCGCGTCTACCATCGGCTCAGTGGCTACGGTGCTACCTCTTCTCAAATTCCAAGGGCCGCTCAAGGATTGGCTGGA
>JBDTIP010000122.1:0-3171 GCA_039936295.1 Gemmatimonadaceae bacterium | reverse complement strand
GGATGGAGGAAACAGTTGGCAAGCGCATCAACATCGAGCGCACGGAAGAGCTTGTTGCAACTGGTGCCGACGTCTTGGCAGTAGCGTGTCCGTTCTGCATGACCATGATCGGCGACGGCGTGAAAGCGACCAACCCGGACATTCTCGTTTACGACATTTCTGAAGTAGTCGCACAACAGCTTCGCGACCGCTAGCCCGGTTGCTTAAGTGTCGCCGGATCGCGTGATCTCGTATATCGTGATCGTTTGCCGAATCTTTCCAGCGAGGTACGGTCGTGTCGCGCGAGTAGAGATTGCGAGTCCCCGTTCGAGGCACGCATCGGTGAATGCTGACGTTGCGACTCGCCCCGGATCGCCGACGTAGGCAACGCCGCGCGGTGCGAGCAGTCGCACGATGACATCCGATACCAGTGGCGCGTAGCGGGACTCGTACAGGACGTCTGATGCTAGCACGACGTCGAAGCGCGGGAACGCAGAACCAACGTCGCGCCAATCCAGATGCTCGGTCGTTATCTCGCGGCCGATATTGCGAAACGCGTTGGCGCGAGTGAATGCGAGCGCATCATCGTAATAATCGGTTGCAGTGACGTTGTGGCCGGCCATGGTGGCAGCAATACTGACGAGGCCGACGCCTGCACCGATCTCCACGAGCGTCCCTTTCCGACGCTTATTAGTCAGTATGAAGTTTGCGAGGATTGTCGAGGACGGCCACAACTCTGCCCAGTAAGGAAGCCGTTCATCTCGCTCGAAATCCGAATCGCTGATCAGGTCTTCCGCGCTGCGCGGACGGAGGATGTTGATGTCGCGGCCGCCGATACGGACGTCGTCGTTTATGGTGACAAAGCGGCGTTCGAGACTCGCCACGAGCGAGGCTCCAGTCAGTTTGCGTGTCACCCTGGGAATGCTGCAGTACGCAACGACGATCCGCCAAGCGGCATTGCGAAAAACTGCTCTCCTGCCTTGCATTCTCGATGCCCTTCTGGCACGATGAGCAACGCGTTGGCGCGCATCACCGATGTAAGTACTGCTGAGCTCTGGGAGCCTGTAAGGCGCGCGTGCAGGCCGTCGTCCTGCTGGCTCACAATGACGCGCAGGTAGTGGGTGAGATCGGTACTGGTCGTTGCGCCCTCGTCGAGAGTGACGAGTTGCGTAGCAGGAAAGAGGAGTGTCTCGCCTAGCATCTTCAGAATTGCGGGGCGAACAAAGAGCTCGAACGTCACTACGGCCGAGACCGGATTGCCGGGTAGCCCTATCCAGGGGCGCCCTTCAAGCACCCCGAAGACTATCGGGCCACCGGGCCTGATGCGTGCGCGCCAGAACCTGATGTCGACGCCCATGTCGCGCATCACGGTGCGCGTGAAGTCACGGTCGCCAACGGACACTCCTCCGCTCGTGATGAGCAGGTCGCACGCCATGGCACCTTCGATCGCGGCGCGCAGTGCCTTGGGGTCGTCACGGGTAATTCCGCCGTCACGCGGCCGGCCGCCGGCTTCGCGGACGAGCGCCGGAAGTGAGTAGCTGTTGGATGAGACTATGCGCTCGCCGCGGAGTACCGGCGCGAAGTCATTTACGGAAACGAGCTCGTCGCCAGAGGAAACGATAGAAACCGTGGGCGGTCGGAACGTTGCGACCGACGCGATTCCTGCCGACGCGAGGACGCCGATTGCCGCTGGGCCCAGCCGCGTACCCATGTCGAGCAACAGGTCGCCTTCGCGAAAATCCTCGCCGTGCGGCCGAACGTTGCGTCCTGCGTCGCGCCCGTCCCGAATCTCGACGACAGTTGTCCCGCCGTCGGTATCTTCGATGCGAACTACAGTGTCAGCGCCATCTGGCACCGTCGCGCCAGTCATGATTCGAACAGCCTCGCCGGCGCTCAAGGGGCGCGAACGCGTTGCGCCTGCGGCAATCTCACCAACGACGTTCAGCCTGCATGGTACACGTGCGATGTCGCTGGCGTGCGCCGCGTACCCGTCCATCGACGAGCTGCGCCACGGCGGAATACTCACCGGTGCAACTATCGGCTCCGCAAGTACAGAATGCAGCGCAGTAGCGATAGGTACTCGCTCGATCGGCATGCGGTCGACCGCCGCGAGAATCTCTGCTGAGGCTTCCGCCGGGCTGATTCCGCGCCGACTCACCTGTGATACGCTGCGAGTGCAGCAGCGATCGAATCGGCCGTCATCGTCACCTTGCTCGCCGGTGTTGTCCACTTGTTGGCGAGGACGCTGAACAGCAGGCGGTCTCCTTGGGCGTCGGTCACGTAGCCAGACAGCGACCGTACCCAGTGGAGCGAGCCCGTCTTGGCGTGCACGTTGCCCGCTGCCGGTGTGCCGATCATGCGATGGGCGACGGTGCCATCGACGCCGGCTATTGGCAGTGCGTTGTAGAAGATCCCGAAATTGGCACTGGCGCGCATTCTGTCGAGAACGCGCACGATGGTCTCCGGCGATATGAGATCGGCGCGAGCCATGCCGCTCCCGTCGTGCAGTTGGTAGCCGTCGCGTGATATTCCCCACGCTGCGAGCTGTCGGCAAGCGACTGCGATGCCGCTGTCCGCTGTGCCAACGCCGGTGCGTTCGAGACCGATGGTACGCATCAACGCCTCACCCATCTGGTTCTGCGACGGCTTGAGGAAATACGGAAGCATTTGGGCCAGCGTCACCGAGTGCGCGACGAACATCGTGTCGAGTCGGATCCCGTCACGAGGAACGACGCTCTCACCAACGCCGAGTCCAGCGGAAATTCCGCGCCGTTCCAGCGCGAGCTGGAGCTCGCGAAGATAATCCTGCGTCGGAACCGTGGCCGGCGCGACCTTCACCGTGCTGTCGCCGTTCGGCAGGCGCATCACGATCCGTGACATGCCTTCGTTGAACACCAGCTCATCGACCCCAGCGCCGTCGGAGGTGGTCAGGTCATCCCAGTCCCACCCCTCGCCGACCGCGGGACCCGGGAAGTTGTCGGCGCCGGAGTAAATGTGGCCGGTAATCGAGCGAATGCCGCGAGCTGCCACTGAATCAGCAAGCGTATCCATCGCCGCTCGCGCGCTGCCGCGCATGTGATCACTCAGGGTTGGGTCACCGCGGCCCGTAACGACGAGGTCGCCATTCAGCACGCCGTTGGTGAGAGTGCCGTGCGTTGCGAAGGTCGTACTGTACCGGAAGTCCGGACCGAG
>JBDTIP010000121.1:0-3101 GCA_039936295.1 Gemmatimonadaceae bacterium | reverse complement strand
ATCATGTGGTGTCTCCCTAATTAAGCGGCGCCGGTGTCGCGCGTAAGGGCTCCGATGAGTCAATTTGCGCACCGCTGCGAAGTGCCACCCGGCGCGGTAAGTTGTTAGCGATGTCACGCGGTTATCCCACTCACATCCAGAAGGCCTTTGACGAGATTCGCTTCGGCCCGTCACGGACGCTCAATCTTCGGGAGTCACTGCCCACCGCCGAAGAAGCACGCGCGCGCGCGGATAGCTGGATCCGAGCGAAGCAGGTGGAACGCGCGGGCGAGCTTCTGATCATCACCGGGCGCGGCAAGGGAAGCGAGGGCGGCATAGCTGTCGTGCGCCAGACTATCCTCGCTCTGTTTCCATCTCTCAGGCGCCGCAATGTCATAACGAAGTGGGAGGAACACACCGAAGGCTCATTTGTCGTTACGCTTGCGACAATGGCGGCGATGTTCGAAGCTCCAAAGCGCCGTCGCGAACGAGCGATTGTCGCTGTCGTCCCGGAGTCGCTCTCGGCGTTGTCTCCGGACACTCTCAGGCTCCTCCGCGAGCTTGCAGTGGCGTCGCTGATGATGCTCGGAGTTCACGACTCCGAGCGATTCATCGAGTCGGAGATGACCAACAAGTTTACCAAGCTCACCGCGGCACTTTCCGGCGCCGAAGATCCCGAAGAAGAACTTCGCGCGGCCATTCAACATGCACTCGAAGAACTGGGCGAATCAGAATGAATCTCCAAAGGATCACAGCCGTACTCGCAATGTCGCTTGCGACCGCCGCTGCTACTTCGACCGCCGCGGCGCAGGCATCACAATCGCCGATCGTAGGCTTTACAGCTTCTGATGCCGCGCACCAGCACGAGCTCGAGGCGAAGGCGGCAACGCTCGCTTCGCCGGCCAACGCGGATTCGCTCTCCCGTGAGCTGTCCAAGGAGCCGCACATGGCCGGCACACCGGCCCAGGCGCGCACCCGCGACATTTTCGCCAGAGAGCTGAAGAAGTACGGCATCGAGCCCGAGGTGCGCACGTACAGCATCTACATGCCGCATCCAATCAGCGTGCATCTCTACAGAATCGCGCCCAATCCCACGGAACTGTCCCTGTCAGAAGGGACGATACCCGAAGACACGACGTCGTGGAGCTATCCGCAAATCCTCACATTCAATGGATACGGAGCTGCTGGCGACGCGACGGGACAGATAGTGTACGTCAACTACGGTCTGATCGAGGACTACGCGATCCTCGACTCGCTCGGAATATCGGTCAAGGGCAAGATCGTCATCGCACGATATGGACGCTCGTATCGCGGCATCAAGGCGCGCGAAGCCGAGAAGCACGGTGCTGCGGCGCTCATCATCTACAGCGATCCCGCCGACGATGGCTACACTCGCGGTGATATCTATCCTGAAGGGCCGATGCGTCCGTGGACTGGCGTACAACGCGGAAGTGTCTTCAATGGCAATGGCGATCCCACCACGCCAGATTACGCGAGCGTTCCCGGTGCCAAGCGCATTCCGCTGGACCAGACGGAGCTGCCACGAATTCCGGTAATTCCGATTTCGTACAAGAACGCTGCAGAGCTCCTGCGCGACGTTCGCGGCGGTGGCGAGCTGCCTGCTGGCTGGCAGGGCGGTCTCCCGTTCCGCTATCACGTTGGCCCTGGCCCGGTGCAGGCTCGCGTCGTCGTCACCACCGACGCAGCCACGCATCCATACAAAGACATCTGGGACGTCCTCGGCACAATTCGCGGCTCGGAATATCCCGATCAGCTCGTGATAATCGGCGGCCACCGCGATGCATGGGGACCCGGCACGGCTGACAACATCAGCGGCACCGTCAGCATTCTCGAGGCGGCGCGCACGATCGGCGATCTCATGAAGCAGGGATACCGGCCCAAGCGCACGATTATCTTCGCGTCGTGGGACGCAGAAGAGTGGGGTTTGATGGGTTCAACGGAGTTTGTCGAGCAGGATTCGGCGCGCCTGTTCAAGCAGGGCACAGCGTACATCAATTTCGATGAAGTTGCCACCGGACCGTCGCTCGGCGCGAGCGGTTCGCCGTCGTTGCGTCCGTTTTTCCGCGACGTAACGAAAGTGGTCGCAAGCCCCGAAGGCAACGGCTCCGTGTACGACGCCTGGCGTCGTACACAGCGAATCACGTCTGATACAACGCAGCCACAAATGGGCGATCCAGGCGGCGGCTCTGATTTCGCCGGCTTCTACAACCACCTCGGCATTCCGATTGCCGACTGGGGTTTCGGCGGCCCGATGGGCGTGTATCACTCGGCATTCGACTCGTATCACTGGATGTCGAAGTTTGGTGATCCGGGATACAAGTATCACGCGACCATGGGCGTGCTCGGCGCCGTTGCGATCATGCGAATTGCCGATGCAGACATCATCCCGTACGATTATGTGGAATACGCTCGCGCAATGCGCGGCCTCACCGCGACGGTTGCCAGGAACATAGCTGCGAAGCACTGGACCGATGTCTCGCTGAGCGCACTAGACTCGTCCATCACAGTGATGGAAACGGCAGCGCAGAATTTCGATGCTGCGCGCGATGCGGCGCTTGCGAAGGGATCGTCCGCCGCAGGTCGCAAGGAGGCAAACGAGCTGCTTATGCAAGTCGAAAGGTCCTTTTTGCAGGCAGGCGGATTGCCCGTGAGCAGGCGCGAATGGTTCCGCAACGTGATTTACGCAGCTGACAACGACAATGGGTATGCCAATATCGGATTGCCGAGCATTAACGAGCCCGTGAAGGCCGGCGATCGAGCCCTGTCTGTACGCGAGATAGCAGATCTGGCGCAGCGTTTTCTTCACGCGGCCGGATTACTGGACTCGGCGGCGCGAAGTTTGCGAACCCAGTGAGGCATGGATGACGTCGCATCGGTGCGCCGGACGCCGCGACTCTCGCTCAGTGAGCGGATCGCGGCGTCCCAGTTCGGCGCAAAAGCACACTGGCCTGGCGGCTTCGAGGTGTACCGTAGTGGTACGGCCGCCGACGGAATCTTCATCGTGCTGCATGGCCACGTGGTACTGCGAAGCGCCATGAAGGGCGGGCGTGGCTTTGTCAGCGGGATGGCAATGCCGGGCGAGACATTTGGCGCCGAGGGTC
>JBDTIP010000120.1:0-12941 GCA_039936295.1 Gemmatimonadaceae bacterium | reverse complement strand
ATGGGTCCAAGGGTTACGCCAAGCTGGCAAGCGGCGTGGATAGAATCGATACTGTGACTGTAGTAGCAGGTGTCACTCGTCAGATACCGGACGGTGGTACAATCGCGGACGCGATTTACCACCCGCGGTATGACAAGCTTTATCTCACAAACATCGATCGCAACGAACTGGAAGTATTCAGCCTTGCCGACTCGACGTTCCATTCACCGATCGCGGTTGGGTCGCGGCCGTGGGGCATCGCCGCGTGGCCACGGAACCCGTCGACCGGCGACTACGGAGACACACTGCTCGTCGCGAATTCTGGTGGTACGTCGATCGGCTATGTTAATCTGCTGGATCATTCAATTCCGTTTGCAACGGAAGGGCGCGAAGTCTACAGGTATCCGCTACCTCACATACGGGCGTTTACCGTCAAGACTGTCGCGGCGACGGGGACCAATCCTCCTCAGAATATCGAGCAGAAGACTCCGTACGACTTCAGCGATAGACCGCAATTCATTGCGCCTACGTGCCGCTCATCGTCGTCGTTCCCGTCGGGGCTCACCTGCGATCAAGTGATCCTGGTCTACTCGACCACGCCTACGCCGGGTCAGTCGTCGCCATTCCCGAATCAGGGAACGGTGCGCTACGAGAATCTCACAACCCAGAGCTCGCACTTCTTCTTTGAGCAGGCCATGGGCCAGACAGCCGGAAGCGCGGATTCATTGGAGATCGACCGTTTCGGCGTGAACTGCGATCGCAACGGCCTCAATTGCGCGGCTGGCTCGGACTCGGTCCTGGTTCCGTTTCAGCAGCCGGTGGACAGCGTTCCCCATGTTCCGACATCGGCTGGCGACACCATCGTAAAATTCAACGTTACTAATTACTCGGTCGTCGTGCAGATCGGACTGATTGCATTCCACGACAGCACCTTCGCTCGCAGTTCTGGCAATTTTGCTCGCGCGGTACTAGGCGAGGGAGGCTCGGTGCAGGGAAGTCGTATCATCGGCTACGACGCATCCTTCGCGATGGACTCGACGGTAACGTTGCCGAATGGCACCATCAAGCGGTTGCAGACGCCAGTAGTGGATCTGGGAATATCGCCACCCGGCCGCGTTGCTGATCTCACCGCAAACACGTTTGCCCGAGTCGGCGGTGTTGCGATCAACTTTGATGGCTCCCTGGCTGCGGTGCGTGCTGACTCTATCTATCTCTTCAATCAGGATTTGAGACATCAGGGCACTTTCCAGACGGCAACGTCTGGCAATCCGGGCTTCGACTTCGATCCGCTGAACTCGGGTAACGGCATAACACCGTCGTCGCCACTCAAGTCGTGCTACTCGTTCGCGGCGTCCACCGAGCCGTCGATCGAAGTGTATGAGAATCATCACTTCAAGCGAATTGCGGTGATCCCGATCAAGAACCCGATCATCGGCCCGATCAAGTCAGCAGTGCGTCAGCCAAGTGGCCAGCTCATTCTGGTCGGTGCTACCGCACAGGGTGTGGTGATCGTCAATGTCGATCCTACGATATTCGGCGGCGTCAGCTGCCCACCGTAATCCGGGGCGGGCGTTTATACTGGTGAGTATGAAAAGAAGCCCGGCATGCTGCCGGGCTTTTTTTTCTTGCCACTGCTGATTTTTGACGTCGCGGTGCCGGATTGGTTTGCCGTGCGGAGTTGCGACGGGTTTATTATTGTCCGCAATGCTTCGATTTACTACAGCTGGCGAATCACACGGGGCGGCGCTCGTCTCGATTCTCGACGGCATGCCTGCCGGCGTGCCACTTCTAGCGCAGGATATAGACTCTCAACTTGCGCGTCGCCAGGCCGGTTACGGTCGCGGACGTCGCATGCAGATCGAGACGGACCGGGTCGAGCTGCTGAGCGGTGTACGAGCCGGTGAGACTATCGGCTCGCCGATCGCGATGCTGATCCCGAATGCGGATTGGCGGAACTGGCAGGAGATCATGAATACAGCGCCGCTACCCGGCGAGGGCGCGACCGCCTCGCAGCGCAAGCGCGCCGTTACGCGCCCTAGGCCGGGCCATGCCGATCTGGCCGGGATGCTGAAATACGACCGATCGGATGCACGTGACATACTTGAACGCGCGTCCGCCCGCGAAACGACCGCTCGCGTCGCGGCGGGTGCGGTGTGCCGCATACTCCTGCGTATGCTCGGAGTTTCGGTCGGCAGTCACGTCGTCGAGCTCGGTGATGTCGCTGCGCGCGTTGCCGATCCATTTCCTGACGATTTAAATGCCGCGGCCGATCCGTCGCCGTTGCGCACTCTGGACGCTGAGGCTCAGGTGCGGATGATCTCGCTCATCGATGCGGCGAAGCAATCTGGAGACACACTCGGCGGCATCTGCGAGGTGGTGGCGACGGGCCTCCCGGTAGGTCTCGGGTCTCACGTTGCGTGGGATCGCAAGCTCGACGGGCGGCTTGCCGCCGCGCTGATGTCGATACCGGCGGTGAAGGGGGTGGAGATCGGCATGGGCTTCGCCGCGGCTCGGCTGCATGGCTCAGGTGTGCACGATGAGATCGATCCGGATGATGACGCCGTTGCCAGAGGAAGGCTTCGTCGGCGCAGCAACAATGCAGGCGGCCTGGAAGGTGGAATCACAACTGGGGAGCCACTTGTTCTACGAGTCGCGATGAAGCCGATAAGTACACTGATGCGACCACTCGCTTCGGTAGAGATGAGTACCCGAACGAGTGCCGCGTCGACAGTGGAGCGCAGCGATGTGACGGCGGTGCCCGCGATGGGAGTGATTGCCGAGGCGATGGCGGCCTTCGTACTCGCAGACGCGGTGCTGGAAAAGTTCGGCGGCGACTCCCTGGGCGAGCTCCTCCGGAACCGGGACGGGTATCTGAAGTATCTGGCGGAGCGTGATACCGCGGCGAGTGGTGGCTGAGAATGGCTGCAGATGGTTAAGCACGTGGTGCTGGTAGGACTTCCGGGTGTGGGGAAGAGCACGGTAGGTCGCGCGGTGGCTGGCAAGCTTGGGCGCCCTTTCGTCGATCTCGACGTGCAAATCGAGCGTTCGTTCGGGAAATCAGTGTCGCGGATTTTTGGAGAGGACGGGGAGGCGACGTTTCGGAACGCAGAGGTCGAGGTTACCGCGCTCGTAGCTGAGACGTCACCGGCGGTAATAGCGCCTGGCGGCGGGTGGGTGCTTAATTCGCTGGCGACGGCACATTTGCGGGACCGCGGCCGTATCATATACCTTAGAGTGTCACCGGATGGAGCGGTCCAGCGGATGGGACGTGGCATCGCACGGCGTCCGTTGCTTCGGGCCGCTCCCGACCCTCGGGAGACCCTGCGGCTGATGTATGAGTTTAGAAGGCCCCTGTACGAAGGCTGCTCCGAGATAACGGTGGAGACATCTGGGGTTGGCAGGTCAAACGTGATCGCGATGGTGGTCGAGCGGGTGCTCGCTGCCGAGCGTGGCATAGCAACTGAGAATGACTGAAGGAATAGAAGGCTACAACCTGCCAAGATCGATGCGGGTATTGGGACCGCACGAGCGAAGCCGCTTTACCGCGGAGGCCTGGGGCTATCTGGTCGGCCTGAGCCGGTCCGGGGTACTCGAGGCAGCCGAGCTTGAGCACGTCATCGAGCGCGTTCTGACGCACTTTGACGGTCGGGTGGCGCTGACGGATCTGAGGCTGGTGCTTGGCGACGGCGGTTCCGATGGCGGAGAGTCCGCGTCATCGGTGACAACGCATTGAATCCGGCGCAATCCGGCAACCGATATAAGAAGGCATAATGGCAATTCGAAAGACGGCGGCGAAGAGCGCCGGAACAAAGAAGAAAGCGACGGCAAAAACCGTCGTTGCGAGTGTCGCGTCCAAGACTGCTCGGAAAGCCGTGCGCAAGCAGGTTCGCAAGCAGGTGCGGAAGAGCGTGGCGACCGCGGCAGCCGTGGACGCCGCAAATTTTGACGACGACATTTCGGCTAACGGTAGCGCCAGGGGCGGTCAGGCTCTGGTGATAGTTGAGTCACCGGCAAAGGCAAAGACGATCGGGAAATACCTCGGACGCGGCTACAAGGTGCGTGCGACGATTGGTCACATTCGCGACCTCCCCGAGAAGAAGATGGGAATCGACGTCGATAATGGCTTCGAGCCGGAGTACGTGACGATCCCTGGCAAGGAAAAGACTCTCGCCGAGCTAAAGAGCGCGGCCAAGGATTCGACGCAGATCTATCTCGCGACCGACCCTGACCGCGAGGGCGAGGCGATCGCTTGGCATGTGGCGTCTCAGATCAAGCGTAAGGGTGGTGCACCGGTTCGTCGGGTGCTGTTTCATGAAATCACTCGTGACGCAGTGCGTGCTGCGATAGACAACGCCGGCCAGATCAACGAGCGTCTTGTCGAGGCACAGCAGGCACGCCGGATGCTTGATAGGCTTGTTGGCTACAAGGCGAGCCCCGTGTTATGGAAGACAGTGAAGAAAGGCGCGTCGGCCGGTCGTGTGCAGACTGTCGCGTTGCGACTCATCGTGGAGCGTGAGCGAGAGATTCGCGCGTTCAAGCCGGTAGAGTACTGGACGATCGCGGCACTTCTCGAAAAGAGCGGCCAGGAGTTCATCGCCAAGCTGCATCATGTTGACGGGAAGAAGCCAGAAATATCCAATGCTGCTGACGCCGAGCGGATTCTTGCAGATGTGTCGGGGCGGAAGACGTTTCCTGTTACAGAGGTCAAGCGGCGCGAGCGTCGCAAGAATCCGTACGCGCCGTTCACGACGAGCACGTTGCAGCAGGAGGCGGCCAAGCGTCTGGGATTCGGCTCAAAGCGTACCATGCGGCTGGCTCAGGACCTGTACGAAGGAATCGAGATCGGTGCCGAAGGTGCCGTCGGTCTGATTACATACATGCGCACGGATTCGTCGCGAGTTGCTGAGTCGGCGGCAACAGCGGCACGTGACTATCTGCGAACGCTGTTCGGTGAGGAGTTTCTGGCTCGCGGCGGTCCGCAACTGTACGGCGACGCGAAGGGCAAGAATACGCAGGATGCGCACGAGGCAGTGCGTCCTACTGATCCGACGCGCCGCCCGGATCTGGTGAAGCGGTACCTCAAGGACGATCAGTTCAAGCTGTACGAGCTGGTGTGGAAGCGGTTCATGGCATCGCAGATGGCACCGGCGGTGTTTGACACGACGACGGTGAATTTTGACCTTGGCCGTTACGTGTTCCGTGCGACTGGGAGCGTTGTCAAGTTCGCTGGCTACCAGGCGTTGTATCAGGAAGCGCGCGAGGCGGGCGACGGAAAGGCGTTGGAGGATGAGCAGGCGCTGCCGGCGATCGTCGAAGGGGAAAACGTGCCTGTAAAGCGCATCGATCCGACTCAGCATTTCACGGAGCCGCCTCCGCGCTTCTCCGAAGCCAGCCTTGTAAAGGAGCTGGAGCGGCTTGGCATTGGTCGGCCATCGACGTACGCGACGATCATTTCGACACTGGCAGATCGCCGTTACGTGTTGCTCGAGCAGCGCCGATTCTTTCCGACCGACCTGGGCGAGCAGGTCGAGCGCGTGATGGTGAAAAGTCTTCCGGATGTTTTCAACGTCCAGTTCACGTCGAACATGGAGAGCGACCTCGACAAGGTCGAGGATGGGAGTGTGGATTGGCGCGAGATGCTCGCGGCATTTTACGGCCCGTTCGCCGAGCACGTGAAGCACGCCGATGTCGAGGGTCTGATTGCGACAGCGCATGACCTGTCGGAGTTCGAAGGGCAGAAGTGTCCTGATTGTGGTGGGAAGCTGGTTCCTCGCGGTGGGTTCTTCGGGCCGTTCATGGCGTGCGAGAATCATCCCAAGACGTGCAAGTTTACCCGTCCGTTGCGCGGCGAGAAGAAGATCGCGCGAGCGACCGATGAGATCTGTCACGAGTGCGGCGCTCCCATGGTTGTACGTACCGGGCGGAGCGGTGAGTTTCTTGGATGTAGCAAGTTTCCGAAGTGCCGTGGCACGCGCTCGATGCCGACTGGCGTCAAGTGTCCCAAATGCGGCGGTGATGTCGCCGTAAGGCGTTCCAAGAAGCGCGGCAAGGCGTTCTATGGTTGTGCGACGTATCCTGCGTGTGACTTCGTGGTGTGGGACAAGCCCGTTGCGGAAACATGCCCGGAGTGCGGCTTTGTTGGTGCGGAGTCGAAATCGAGCAAGGCGCGCGGTGAGTATCGCCGCTGCATGAAGTGTCATAACGAATGGGATGTGGTAGCCCAGCCGGTGGAGGCTGTCGTTGCATGATGACGTTGTCACAATCGTGGGCGGCGGTCTTGCCGGCTCAGAGGCTGCGTGGCAGCTCGCCACGCGCGGTCATCGTGTAACCTTGCACGAGATGCGGCCGGTTCGGCAGACGCCGGCGCATCGCACCGACTGGCTTGCTGAGCTGGTTTGTTCCAACACATTCAAGAGTACCGAACTGTCGACGGCCCACGGCGCGATCAAGGCCGAGATGCGCGAGCTTGGCTCGCTTATCCTTGAATGCGCTGACCTGGCGCGTGTGCCAGCTGGAACTGCGCTTGCCGTGGATCGCGACGCATTCGCCGCCTCCGTGACGGAGCGCATAACGACGCATCCCAACATCACGGTCAAGCGCGGTGAGATTACGGAGCTTCCGAACTCGCCGGCGATCGTGGCGACAGGGCCGCTTACCGGGGACGCGCTCGCGGAATCATTGCGCAATCGAGTCGGCGCGGATTCTCTCGCGTTTTATGATGCGATCGCGCCGGTGGTGTCACGCGAATCGATCGACGACGATATAGTCTTCAGTGCGTCGCGCTACGACAAGGAAACCATGGAAGGCGCGGATGCCGGAGCGTACCTGAACTGTCCGATGAGTGCAGATGACTATCACGCATTCACCAGCGCGCTGGACGAGGCCGACCAGTATCACGCACACGAGTTCGACGAGGTCCCGTATTTCTCTGGCTGCATGCCTGTGGAAGAGATGAATGCGCGCGGGCGAGAGACTCTGCGTTTTGGTCCGCTCAAGCCGGTCGGGCTGTCGGATCCTCGGACCGGACGGCGGCCCCACGCGGTCGTACAGCTGAGGCGTGAGGATCGTGCCGGGCGACTCTGGAATCTCGTCGGATTTCAGACAAGGCTTCGAATCCCGGAACAGCAGCGCGTATTTCGAATGATACCGGGCCTCGCGAATGCGGAGTTCCTGCGTTACGGATCGATTCACAGAAACTCGTACATCAATTCGCCCGGCGTTTTGACGTCGGCGCTGACGCTTCGTGACGATCCGCGCATCTTTATTGCGGGACAGATCACCGGCGTCGAGGGGTATACTGAGAGCACCGCGTCAGGACTTCTTGCGGGAATCAATCTGTCCCGCGTGCTGAACGGGCTGGATCCAGTCCTCCCGCCACCGACTACATTGCTTGGCGCGCTGTATCGGTACTTGCGCGAAGCCGATCCTCGGCATTTTCAACCGATGAACGCCAACTTCGGATTGGTCGACGAGCTGGACGAGCCCGTTCGCGACAAGCGCTTGAAGAAGGAGCGGATGTCCGAGCGCGCGGTACGCGACATGCGGACTTGGCGTGATTCAGTGTCGGCTGGGGTCGCTGCTGGTGTAACATGAGCGAGGATATAGGTCGGGTCGCCGAGTTCCTGGAGCATCTGGACAAGGAACGGAACGTATCGCCCAACACGATCAAGGCTTACACTCGTGACCTTGCCGAATTCACCGCATACTTGCGCAGCTACTACGGCACCGGCGTGTGGTCTTTGGAAGGCGTTGATCGTCTCGCGATCCGGGGTTATCTCGCGCATCTTGTAAGGCGCGGCATCAGCAAGCGCTCCGCCGGTCGCTCCCTCTCCGCCGTTCGGTCTCTGTACAAATACCTGCATCGAAACGAGATCGTGGAAGCCAACCCGGCGCGATCCGTAGGCGCCCCGAAGCGGGAGAAGTACCTGCCCGAGTATCTCGACATGAAGCAGATGGGCACGCTGTTCAGCGCTGCCGAGGCGCGCGCGCATGGAGGCAAGTTCACCGACGTGCGGAATCTGGCCATGTTGGAGTTATTTTATTCAGCCGGCCTCAGACTGTCCGAACTGCGGGGCGTCAATCGAGATTCGCTTGACCTGCTCTCCAACCAGGTCAAGGTCACCGGCAAGGGGCGCAAGGAGCGGATCGTCCCGTTAGGAGATCGTGCGACGCTCGCACTCCGCAACTACGAGGCGAAGAGAGACGAGCTGTTGCGCGCGATCGGCCCGGGCGGTGACAGAACAGCCTTCTTTCTTTCAGCGCGCGGGCGCCGCATCAGCACCCGCGCGCTGCAGAATGCGATGACGTCGCTGCTGGACCTGGTTAGCGAGCGCGCAGGCCTGTCCACGCACTCTTTGCGTCACACTTTCGCCACGCACATGCTGGATGCTGGCGCGGATCTTCGGGCTGTGCAGGAATTGCTCGGACATGCATCGGTGCAGACGACTCAGATCTACACGCACACGAGTGTCGAGCGACTGAAGCAAGCATACAAGTCGGCTCACCCGCGCGCCTAGCGCGCCGCCCGTGTCACTGTATCTGTTTGTCCAGGGTCGGTCCTGGGTAGTTGACCGGAAACGTGAGGCGCAGCAGGGAGTCTTGGCGCCCAGGACCGCCGTGCCCCGGCTGGTCATGTACTTCTCCGCGCCAGATGGCGAGGTGAGGCGCAGCGAGATAGGTGAGGACTTTCCAGAGGAACCTGGTGCGCGGCTGCTCGTGTCCGTCTGGCGCTATGCGGAGATCATCAGACTGGGCGATCCGGGGGAGATGACTAGTCGCGGCGCCATCGTGGTGCCGCGGATGCGCGACGTTGCACGCTATTTCTGGCGTGCACTCATGTTGCGCTGTCCGAATTGCGGCGGCCGCGCGGTGCTACACTCATGGTTCAAGCTCCGGTACCGCTGTGATCAGTGCGGTATCCGCACGGATCGCGGCGAGAGCGAGGACTATTTCCTTGGCGGCATGTTCTTCAACATAGTGTTGGCGGAGGCGTTGTTCGCGCTCGTGCTGCTGATCGTGGTGATCGTCATGTGGCCCGACGTACCATGGGCGGGTGTGCAGGAATCGCTGGTCATCGCCATGGTGGCGGCTCCGATCGTGTTGTATCCAGTGTCGCGATTGATGTGGTTCGCCCTGGATCTGCTGCTCCGACCACCCGACGCCGCCGAAATGCAGTGGCACGCCGACAACAAGGATGAAAAGTAGCGCCGACGCCTGTGACTACGGCGAGCTAAGACTACGCGACGTTACGCGGCACTGGTCTTGGCGATACTTGTCCCGAGGAGCCGCGCGTACGCGTCGGTGACGATGCGATAGCACTCGCAGGACACTTCTTGAAGGCCGGCCCGGTTGAGGATTGTGATCTCTCCGCGACGATAGTGAATGAACCCTGCCTTCTGCAGGTTGCCGGCTGCCACGGTGACGCCCGCGCGTCGGACGCCGAGCATGACCGCGAGTGCTTCGTGGGTCAGGTGGAACCGATCGCCTGGTACGCGATCGTGGGTCATCAGCAGCCATCGCGCGCAGCGCTGACGCAGTGAGTGGCGCTGATTGCAGACGACTGACTGGCCGATCTGCGTGAACATTGCATGCGCGTAGCGCAGCAGCGTTGCGCGGAGCGTTTCGTCACTGCTCAGCAGCGCTGCAAGGCGGTCGGCTGGTGCGACCGCGACTCGTCCACCGATCTGCACAAAGAATCGCATGTTTGCGCAACCTGTGCCGAATACGGTAGGCAGCCCGATCATGCCTTCGTGTCCGACCGTCGCCACTTCGCCCTGAGCCGAGCCGACCGACGCCGTCATGGATATGACGGAGTCGAGCGGAAAATAGGCTTTGGTTACGGTGTCGCCAGCCTCATACAGTTCGGCGCGCGAAGGCGCCTCGATCGTGATGAGATGCTCGCCGAGTCGATGGAGTGACTCCCGCGGCAGTGCGCGCAAGAGCAGGTTTTCGTCGAAGTTGGCCATGGTACGGTTTGGAGCAAACAGCTTGCCGGTACAATACGGTACCGACGGTTAGCGTAGGACAATGGTGCGCTACGCGTCTAACGGATACGAAAGTGTTGTGGCTTTTCGGAAGTTTTGTCTGGATTGCGCCTATTGGCGCCGCGAAACATGAACGTCTCGCGGAAATATTTCCGGTTCCTTAACGCACCAACTACGAGGCAGATAGCAGCTGCAATGACAGTCGGGGTCTCAAAACGCCAGTCTCTGCCGATAAGTGCGACACCCAGAAGGACAATCCCTATTCCGGAGACGAGTTCTCCAGCCGCGTCGATGTTAGCGCGATCTCGGCGACGACGTTCGCGCATTGGCCCGATCCGTTGGGGTCCCCAGGCGTCCCACATGATGGCAACGCCGACAACTGCGACGAAGCAACCGATTATGACGGGTACGTCTTCAACGCGCACGGTGGCTCCAGTCGAAGTGGGGGCACGGCCTGCGGCCGGGTTTCCGGTCGCACGAAACCTCAGAGTGCAAAAATGGGGCGCAAGTCTGTTTCTTTCAGGGATGCATAGCACTCTTCCGACCATCTGGGCGACAACGATCCTAGCGGTAAGGCGAAATGGTCAGGTCGCGCTCGGTGGCGACGGGCAGGTGACGGTTGGGGATACCGTCATGAAATCCAACGCGCTTAAGGTCCGCACGCTGCAGAATGGGCGCCTGCTGGCCGGATTCGCCGGGGCAGCAGCCGATGCGTTCACGCTTTTCGAAAAATTCGAAGAAAAGCTCAAGCGCTTCCCCGACAACCTGCCGCGTGCGGCAGTCGATCTAGCCAAGGACTGGCGCAGCGACCGCGTCCTTCGGCGACTCGAGGCGCTCCTCGTGGTCGCATCTCGCGAACATGGCTTCGTCATCTCGGGCACCGGAGACATCATCGAGCCTGATGACGGGATTCTCGCGATCGGCTCGGGTGGCACATATGCGTTGGCTGCTGCACGCGCGCTCGTCGAAAGCACAGAGCTGGACGCGCGAGACATTGTGCGTCGTTCGCTCACAATTGCCGGCGAGATCTGCGTTTACACCAATACAAACATCACAATCATCGAGCCGAGCATTTAGATGGCTTCACCACGTACCCAACAGGCCCTGGCCAAGCTGGCCGATCTCACGCCGCGCCAGATAGTGCACGAACTTGATCGTTACATCGTCGGGCAGGGCGACGCAAAGAGAGCAGTTGCGATCGCGTTGCGCAATCGCTGGCGGCGGCAGCGCGCACCGGACGCGATCAGAGATGAGATCTCGCCGAACAACATCATTCTTGTGGGTCCGACTGGGGTAGGCAAGACAGAGATCGCCAGGCGACTGGCAAAGCTGGCCGGTGCTCCATTCGTAAAGGTAGAGGCGTCGAAATTCACCGAGGTTGGCTACGTTGGGCGCGACGTTGAATCCATGGTGCGCGACCTTGTCGAGGCCGCGGTGAACATGGTACGCGACGATCGCGAAAGCGAGGTCGAAGAGCTGGCGAGCGAGCGAGTGGACGAGCGGCTGCTCGATCTGCTTCTGCCCGTCCCGGACGAGGCCAAGCAAGCCGGCGACGCCGAGGCCGCCGCCAACGACGATCAGGTGTTCTTTGTATCGGAAACTGGAGGAGTGACGAAGGATGCCGAAGCTGCGCGCGACAGATATCAGCGGACGCGAGACAAGCTCAAGGCCCTGCTCGTCGCGGGCGAACTAGACAAGCGGGAAGTTGAGGTGGAGGTGCGCCAGAACGCGCCGGTCATGTTCGACATGATGGTGCCGCAGGGTGCGCCAGACGGCATGGAGAATTTCTCCGATATGATTCGCGACATGATGCCGAAGCGGAGCAAGAAGCGCACTGTAAAGGTGCCGGAGGCGCGCCGCATTCTCATGGATGAGGAGCTCGACAAGCTGATCGATCACGATGAGCTTGTCACCGACGCACTGGAGCGTGTGGAGCAGATGGGCATCATCTTCCTCGACGAGATCGACAAGATCGCGGGCCAGCGCGGCGAAGCCGGCGGCCCGGATGTCTCGCGCGAGGGCGTGCAGCGTGATCTCCTTCCGATTGTGGAGGGGTCAACCGTCTCGACAAAGTATGGCAACGTCAAAACTGATCACGTTCTGTTTGTGGCGGCCGGTGCATTTCACGTATCGAAGCCCAGTGATCTCATTCCTGAATTGCAGGGTCGTTTTCCGATTCGAGTGGAGCTTAAGCCGCTGACCGAAGCGGATTTTGTCCGCATCATGACCGAGCCGGAAAATGCGTTGACCAAGCAATACGCCGCACTCGTTGCATCAGAAGGCGCAGAACTCCGTTTCACGAGCGATGGCGTGGCGGAGATAGCACGAACGGCGGCACAGGCGAACGATCGCATGGAAAACATTGGTGCGCGGCGGCTGCACACGGTGATGACAACGCTCCTCGAGGACGTACTGTACGAACTGCCCGATCGAGGCAAGGAGACAGTAAATGTGGACGCCGAAATGGTGAAGTCGCGTCTCGGCAAGGTCGTAGAGGACGAGGATCTTCGCAGGTATATTCTGTGAAGAGTCGACGGGGATGACGATCGGCAGGATGGACTCGTCCGCGATTTTGAGCGTGCTGGCGCATCGCTACCCATTCTTGCTGATTGACCGTATCCACGTTCTACAGCCAGGCCACCGTGTTGAGGGACTCAAGCGGGTCACGGGTAGCGAGTGGTTCGGCTCAGCGCTGGGTGCGGACCGGGCGGCGATGCCCAACATGCTCGCGGTGGAAGCGCTGGCTCAGACGTCGGCGGCGCTACTTCTCGACCTGGTAGACTCTTCTGAAGGCGTGGTTGGCTACTTCGCCGCGATCGAACGGGTGCGGTTACGGGAGCCGGCTCTGGCTGGCGACACGATCGTGCTCGCCGTCGAGCTTGCGAGTTTCAGACGTGGTATCGCGAAGCTCCGCGGCCTGGCAACGGTCGACGGCCGCCGCGTGGTGTCGGCCAGCTTCACGACGATCGTTCGCGCGAC
>JBDTIP010000119.1:0-7773 GCA_039936295.1 Gemmatimonadaceae bacterium | reverse complement strand
CAGCATCGCTCGCGGCCAATGATCGCGCTCGCACCAGGCAGCGCGTGGCGGACCAAACGGTGGCCCGGCTACGGCGCGCTCGCCGCTCTTCTGGCGGACGAGTTCGACATTGCGCTCATCGGGAGCGCTGACGATCGCGCGGCGGCCGGCGAGGTCAAGCTGCGCGTCGAACGCGAGCAGATTATCGACGCGACTGGTAAGTTGTCACTGTTGGGATCGGCGGAGTTGATACGGCGCAGCGCCGTGCTTGCAACCAACGACTCGTCGCCGCAGCATCTAGCGTCGGCGATGGACACGCCGACCGTGACGATTTTTGGGCCGACGGTACCAGAGTTTGGGTTTGGCCCACTCGCGCCTGGCTCGCGGACTGTGGGGAACAAGGCGTTGGAATGCCGGCCGTGCGACCGGCATGGTCCGCGAGAATGCCCACTCGGGCACTGGCGTTGCATGCAGGAGATTACCGCTGAAGAAGTGGCCGGCACGATACGATCCGTACTATCCGAAATCTCCGAGGAGAGTGGTGGATGACCCGAGCGCAATACATCATCGGCGTTGATTTGGGAGGAACCAATCTCGCTGTTGGCGCCATGCCTGCCGACGGCAGCCGCGAAATCGGATTGCGTACGCTGCCGACGCACGCCGAGCTCGGTGCGGATGCAGTGTCAGACCGAATCGCGACAATGATCGAGAGTGTTGTGATCGATCTCAACCGCGAGACTGGCGCTGACCGGGATGACATTCTCGGTGTCGGGATCGGATCGCCCGGCCCACTCGACCGCGAGACTGGTGTAGTGATCTTCACACCGAACCTGGGGTGGCGCGACTATCCTTTGCGCGACGAGATCTCGAAGCGCGTGAACATGCGCGCGACGCTGGACAACGACGCGAACTGCGCGACGTTGGGCGAGTTCTGGCGCGGCGCCGCACGCGGCGGCCGCGACGTGATCGGCATGACACTTGGCACTGGGATCGGCGGTGGACTGGTGCTCGGCGGCAGATTGTATCACGGCGCGTCCGACGCCGCCGGTGAGATCGGGCATACCTCGATCGAATCGAATGGTCGCCGCTGCAAGTGCGGCAACTATGGTTGCCTCGAAGCGTACTGCTCCGGCCCCGCGATCGCGGAGCGCGCGCGAGAGGCTCTCGAGAACGATCCAAGTCCGATCATTGACGCACTGGTGGATGGCGACATTTCCCGACTCACTGCGCATGTCGTGTACGAGGCTGCGCGGCGTGGCGACACCACAGCGCGCGAAGTAGTGCGAGACACCGCGCGATTTCTCGGTACCGGGTTGTCCAATCTCATCAACATCTTCAATCCGGACACGGTGGTACTGGCGGGAGGCGTCACTCAGGCTGGCGAGGCGCTGATGCTTCCGTTGCACGCGGAGGTGAAACGCCGCGCATTCAAGCCTGCCGTCGACGCATGCAGGATCGTGCTGGGATCACTTACCGACTCCGCCGGAGTTGTGGGCGCTGTAGCAACGTTCAGGGAACGAGTGCTGGGATCACTCTGATGCCAGCGCGGCGCCGGCTTGGTGTCATCGGCACGTTCGTCTGGGACGAGATACATGGAAGGGATCCGACGCAGGCGCCCATAGAGGAATGGGGCGGGATTACGTACGCGCTCGCCGGGCTGGACGCGGCGTTGACGTCTGACTGGGAGATCGTTCCGCTGATCAAAGTCGGCAGCGATCTGGCGCAACGTGCGCGCGACTATCTCGCGACGCTGCGCCGCTTGGCGCCGGACGCTGCCGTCATCGAGGTCCCATATCCAAATAACCGCGTGACGCTGCGGTACGACAGCGCGGAACGCAGGACCGAACGACTTACTGGCGGGCTTCCCGGATGGAGCTGGCTCGGACTCAAGCCGCTCCTGGCTGGATTGGATGCACTGCACATCAATCTGATCAGCGGATGGGAGCTGTCGCTCGAAACAGCCCAACTCATTCGGCAGCAGTTTTCAGGCGTCGTGTATTGCGACATGCATTCGCTACTGCTTGCGGTGGACGCAGATGGACTTCGCGTTCCTCGCACCATCGCAAACGTGCCGGGCTGGATGCAGTGTTTCGACCTGGTTCAGATAAATGAAGAAGAGCTTGCACTGCTCGCGCCGGACGCACTTGCGCTCGCGGCCACAGCGATGGCTTGCGGCGTCTCGGTCATAAATGTGACCATGGGCTCGCGCGGCGCAGTTTACTTCGCGGCGCCAAACTTCGAACGGTTGTCCGATATCAGACGATCTGCGCTTCCCGCGGTGGCGGCGTTGAGCGGAGCAATCAGGACGGCACTAGTCCCCGCGGTACCGATGCCGGGAAATGGAACGGGTGATCCAACAGGATGCGGCGACGTGTGGGGTGCCAGCTATTTCGCACGACTACTCGCAGGTGATAAGTTAGGCGACGCGATTGACGCTGCGATGCTTGCTGCCGCACGCAATCTCACTCACCGCGGGGCAACGAGCCTCGCGAGCTACCTGCGCGGAGAACTCTCGCTAACGTGACAAACGTCATCGCTGTTCCGCCATCGCTGGATGACGCCACGTTCGAGCAGATACTGGAGCCGTTGTCGCGGCTCCAACCCGATGACAAGGTGTTGATCGACGCGAGGCACGCGCGATGGGCGTCGCCGTTCGGCCTCACTGCACTTCTTGCGTTGGCGCAGACGCGGCTTGAACGTCCGAGTCTCGCCGTTCCAGACCTGGAAGAGACGGCGTCATATTGGTCGAGGGCTGGATTCTTTCGGCATGCCGCCGAGCTGTATGACATTGTGGGAAGCGTACCTCGCGGCCGGCAGAACGACACCGGCGTGTTGCTGGAGGTGACTCCGGTGAATGCGAGCGAGGACGTGCACACCGTGGTGGACAAGGTACAGCAGCGGGCGCAAACGATTCTGGTCAACGAACTGAAACTGGACGCCACCGCGACGATGCGGTTCACGATGGCACTGTCGGAGACGTGCCAGAATATCGTGGAGCACGCGGAGCACGGTGGCTGGGTGGCGGTGAACAGCTACCGGTGGCAGAAGCGATTAGGCGGACGCCGCGTGCTGGTGATTGCCGTGTGCGACGCCGGTATCGGCTTCAGGCGGTCTCTGGAGTCGGCACCCGGACGACCGCGCTCGGACCGCTGGGACGACGGAATGGCTCTGGAAGAGGCGGTCATGCGCGGGGTGAGCCGGTTCCGCGACACAGGCCGCGGACAAGGTTTGGCGGGCGTTCGCAGGTTCATCGGAAAGTGGGACGGCAAGTTCTCGGTTCGCAGTGGGACGGCGCGGCTCGCGATAGTGCCGACGTGGGACGAGGACGTGCCGCTTCAGGAAAACCTCCCGGCGTTCCCGGGATCCCAGATTCAAATCACGATTCCCGAGCGCGTTGACCGATGATGAAGAACCACATCGACGTGAGCAGCGTCCTCCGGCATGCCGTTTCGGAGAATTATTCCAATCTCGTGACGCGCCCGACCGGAGTAGCGGTTAGAGTGTACATAGAAGCGCAACTTGAGACGGCTATCGATTGTGCCATCACGGTGATCGACTTCTCCAGTGTAGGAATGATGGATTTCTCGTGTGCTGACGAGATTGTCGCAAAGCTTGTAATGCAGCACGAAAACGGCACGCCGACGTTCGTGTTCAGCGGACTGAGCGAGTCGCACATTGAGGCGATCGACGTCGTTCTAGAGCGGCACGGCATGTCGCTGGTGTCGCACGAAGCAGATTCCAACTCGTACATCGCTGTAACACACTGAATGAAGGTTTATGGAGCAACACCGACTCCCCTGGTAAAGGGGTTTCAGCCTGAGTTACGCGTCATTGAATATGTGGCAACGCGAAAGCACGACCCGGAACGTGGCCCGCAGGTGAGGCTGTCGGGTGCTGATGCACGTTTTCGAGTGCTCACCGATGGCGAACTCGCGTGGGTGCGCGGAGAGCGCGGCCAGCAACTCGCCGAAGTGGTGATCGACGAGTCCTTTCCGCAGCATACCTGCGGCTTGCGCGATATCCCTGGCGTGCTGGCGGCTGAATCTGTCAGTGTGACCAAGCCCGATCTGGATTCCCCCAACAGAAATACCGTATGAAACGTTCCACGCTTCCGCTGCACGGCGGCTCGCCGCGTCTGGCTCCCGGCGCACCAGTGGTCACGCCGATCACCCAATCGGTCACGTTCATCCAGGAGCCGGGCACCGAAGCGGGCCTCAAGTACGGCCGCTACGGCAACACGCCCAATGTGCAGCTTGTGGAGCGGCGGCTCGCATTGCTCGACGGTGGCGAGTCTGCGGTGGCGCTATCGAGCGGGATGGCGGCTACGGCATGCGCGATGCTAGCGCTTCTGCGACCGGGCGATCACCTTCTCTCCAGTTCCTGGATATACGGCGGAACGCACAAGCTGTTCACGCAGGAGCTCGCGGGCATGGGAATCGAGGTAACGCTGATCGATCCACTTTCGCAGCGCACGTGGCGCAAGGCGCTGCGCCAGACGACGCGCGCGATTTTCGTCGAGTCGCCCGTCAACCCGACGTGCCGAGTGCTGGACCTCAGCTCACTTGCAAACCTTGCGAAGGCCGAGGGCGTTGCTCTGGTTGTGGATTCGACGTTTGCGAGCCCCATAAACTTTCGCCCGCTGGAGCATGGCGCCGACGTCGTGATCCATTCCACGACCAAGTATCTCAACGGGCATCACGACATCCTTGGCGGTGCGGTAATCGGCACGGGCTCTTATATCGAGGAAGTGCGACGTAAGATGATCGTTTGGGGTCAGTCACCGGATCCGTTTTCTGTCTGGCTGCTCGAGCGCGGCATGAAGACGCTGGATGTGCGGGTGCGGCGCCAGAACGAGAATGCGTTCACTCTCGCGCAGTGGTGCGAATCGCGGCCGGAATTTTCGCAGGTGCTTTACCCGGGGCTGCAATCACATCCTGACCACGAGATCGCGCTGCAGTGTCTCGACGGTTTCGGAGGCATGATGGCGGTCGTCCTTGCCGGTGGCGGCGAGGCGGCGGCCCGGTTTCTTCCAAAGCTCCAGATGATCATGCACGCACCCAGCCTCGGCGGTGTCGATACGCTCGTCAGTGAGCCACGTTACACTTCACATGCGGCGATGACGCCGGAAGGACGCGCTGAGATCGGAATTCCGGACGGGTTTCTTCGATTCAGCGTCGGTTTGGAAGATTCGGGTGACATCATCGCCGATTTCGAGCAGGCATTGAGAGGTGACTGAAGGTTGAGTCTGGTCAGGTTTCTGAACGTTGCGAAGGAATATCCACGCGGAGGCGTTGCGCTTAGCCACGCGTCGTTCCAGCTCCATAAGGGCGAATTCGCATTTCTCACGGGCCCAAGCGGTTCCGGGAAGTCGACGATTCTCAAGCTGATCTACATGGAGGAGCGGCCTACCGCTGGAGACGTGTGGGTGAGCAGCGTGAGCGCCAAAGAGGCGTCCAGACGGGAAGTGTCGATGGTCCGCAGACATCTGGGTATCGTCTTTCAGGACTTCCGCCTCCTGGAAGATCGCGACGCCGAGGCGAATGTCGCGTTCGCACTGGAAGTGACGGGCACGCCAACAGACATGATTCGGGCGCGGGTCGCGCGCGCTCTCTCGCAGGTGGGTCTCGCGTCCAAAGGCACCGCGCTTCCGCGCGAGCTGTCCGGCGGCGAGCAGCAACGTGTCGCGATCGCGCGGGCACTCGTAAACGATCCGTACATCCTCATTGCGGACGAGCCCACGGGAAACCTGGACGAGCGCGCGACGCGCGGAGTTTTCCAGCTTCTCCGAGACATCAACGCCGCTGGCACCGCGGTGATCATGGCAACGCACGACCTGGATCTCATTCGCCGCACAGAGTACCGCACGATCGAGCTGAACCACGGCCGCGTGGTGTTCGACAGTGCAGAGGCCCCCCCGGTCGCTCGTGACGTGAGTACTGTTGCGCCGAGCCATCATGACGAGAATCCAATATGATGGTGCTCAGGGAAGCATTTTCGGCGTTCAGGCGCGCGCCGCTGCTGAGCATCCTCGGCGTGGTAACGATCGCGTTTTCGCTATTCGCGTTTGGACTGTTCGGACTTGTTGCAATCAACATTCGCGACGCGCTGCAATCGATCGAGGATCGGGTGGAGATTCGCGCATTTATAGCGGACGGAACGCCGGTCGAGGCATCGAGCGCCGCGATGGGCGACATTCATGCATTCCCCGAAGTGCTGTCTGTGACCTACGTGTCGCAGGACGACGCGCTCGCACTTGCACGCAAGGAGCTCGGTGAGTTCAGCGACGTGTTCGAGCCCGGGGTTCTTCCGGCATCGCTCGATATCAAGCTGAAGCCGGGCTATCGCGATCCGACTACGGTGATGGCCGTGGCCAACCGGCTCAAATCGTACGACTTCGTGGACGACGTGCGTTACGGCGAAGATTGGGTGACCAAGCTCTATCGCCTGCGCACCATCGCAACGCTAGTTGGGACGGGCCTGGGTCTCGCGTTTGCGGCTGTCGCCGTGATCATCATCGGGGCGACGATACGAATCATGGTCATGGCGAGGGCGAAAGAGATCATGATTATGCGGCTTGTTGGGGCGACCAACTCCTTCATCCGAATGCCTTTCGTGTTGGAAGGTTTCATCCAGGGCGTGCTTGGCGGTCTGCTCGCGCTCGGGCTCACATGGGCCACCAGTACGGCCATCAGTCATTCTTTCATGCGCACGAGCTTCTTTGATCCGACGCTTGCCACTCTCGGAGTGATAGGCGGCGCAGTGATCGGCCTGTTCGGCAGCACGTTCGCCGTGGGACGGCAGCTCCGACGGCTGTGAACTACCGGTCGATCGCGTTAGCCGCGGTTGTCATGAGCGCGACAGTCGTTACGAGTGCTCCGCTGCTGGCCCAGAGCACCGACATTCGCCTCAAGAACAACCGCGAGGAGCTGGAGCGAATCCGCCAGGAGCGCGAGGCGTTGCAGCAACGCATGAACAAGCTGCAGACGAGCGCGCACTCGATCACCGATGAGCTGCAAAACATCAACAAGCAGCATGACGTCACGCAGCGGGCGGTATCGTCGCTGGACCAACAGCTCGGTTACATCACTGACCAAGTGAAGGGGACCACAGCGAGCCTGGTGCACGCCGAGGACGACGCGGCGGTCAAGCACGCGATCCTGGACCACCGCCTTGTCGAGATCTACAAGCGCGGCCCGCTGTTTGATTTTCAGGCGCTCCTCTCGGCGCAGTCGTTCGGCGAGCTGATCGCCCGCTACAAATATCTGCACGAGATCGCGGTGCACGACCGCGCACTGGTGAAGCGCATGGATGATCTGCGCGCAACGATACGCGGACGCAGGCGCCAGCTCGTCTCGCTGCAGGGCGACGTGCAGCAGAACCGATTGGAAAAGGCGCAGGAGGAATCGCGGCTACAAGCGCTGGAGAACCAGCGCCAGCAGAGCCTCGTAAAGGTGCAGCAGGATTCCCGCAAAACGCAGCAGAGGCTGGCGCAGGTCCGAAAGAGCGAGTCGAAGCTGAACGACATTATCGCCAGTATCGAAACTGAGCGACGGCGCGGCAGCAGCAAGGTAAGCGCGGTTGCGCGCGGCGCGAGCTCGATCCGTACGTCCGACTACGGCAAGCTCGACTGGCCGGTGGACGGTAATATTCTTTACAATTTCGGGCGTGTAGTGCGTCCGGACAACACTACACTGCGCTGGAACGGGATCGGGATCGCGGCGGCTCCCGGTACGGCGGTTCACGCCGTCGCGGCCGGCGATGTCGTGCTTGCTGGCCAGCTGGGAACTTACGGCC
>JBDTIP010000118.1:0-4529 GCA_039936295.1 Gemmatimonadaceae bacterium | reverse complement strand
GCACATGCACGAACGAACCTCGGTCGCTCGATCCACCGCCGTAGTGGGAATCGGCACGCTGTCCGCTCTTCTCGTCCTACACGTCGCTGCCAGAGCCCTGCTCCCAGGTTTTTCCGCTTGGGGACTTCGGTTCATCGCGATGTCTGCGGTGAGCGCGGGGGCAGCTATTGCAGCGTACATCGTTCGCGGACGCGAGCATGAGAGAGCGAAGGGTGAGGCATTTCTCCGCGAGTCGGAAGCTCACTTTCGCGCCATCGCAGAAGATGTAACCGACGCGATCATCGCGACCGACAGCGACTATCGAATCCTCTTCTGGAACGAGCCGGCGGCGCGGATGTTCGGCTACACCGAATCCGAAGTTCTGGGCAACTCCATAGCAATGCTGTTGCCCGAAGATCGACGGGAGCGTTACCTCGCGGCTCTGAGTCGCATTTCTGTCTCGGGGAATACTGATGCGAGCCGAGCCATCGAAGCGGGTGCAACGCGCAAGGACGGAACGTCGTTTCTCATAGAAGTGGCGCTCAGCATGCGCAACGAGGCGGCGCGGATTGCGCAGCGAATCGCGTTTACGGCCGTAGTGCGCGACGTGACCGAGCGCACACGGGCATCGCAGCTCCTTAGCGAGCATGTGGCAACGATGCGCGCAGTTACCGAGGGGACAACTGACGCCGTGTGGGCAAAAACGGTCGATGGCCACTATCACCTGATCAACTCCGCCGGCGCGCATATGTTTGGCCATCCGGCCCACGAAATCATCGGGTCGTGTGACGTCGGGCTCTTTGGGCTCTCCGCGGCGGAGGCGATTCGGGCACGTGATCTCGAAGCGATCGAGAACGCTGTTGCGACGACGACCGAAGCGGCTGCGCGCGACACGTATGGAATGATGCGTCAGTACGTGACGACGCGCACGCCGTGGCGGGACGGCGACGGCGGCATAATCGGGCTGATCGGCGTGTCACGTGACATTACCGACAAGGTGCGGGCGGAACGCGCATTGCGGACGAGCGCGGAGAGATATCGCCAGCTCGTGGAGCGGTCCCCGGAGGCGATCATCGTGCATCGCGACGGCCGTCTTCTATACATCAACAAGACCGGAGCGAAGATACTGGGTGCGAGCAACGCTGACACTTTCATCGGGAGGCCAATCGCTTCGTTCGTCCATCCCAGCTCTCAAGCGCGACTCGTGGATGAGGTAGCTGCGCGTACGCGCGGCGAGTTTGCGGCAAAGCCTATCGAATATCGCATCGTGACGAGTGACGGAAGGATCGCGGATGTCGAGGCGCTCTCCGTCGCTGTGGAGCACAATGGCGCGCCAGCGATCCAGACGGTGCTGCGCGACGTAACTGCGCGGCGCGCGGCAGCGTCGGCGCTCCGCGATCGCGAAGCCAGGTTGCACCTGGTCATGCACCAGATTCCGGCGGTTCTGTGGGCGACGGATCGCGACGGGCGTTTTACGTCGGCACTGGGCGCCGGCCTCAATGCGCTTGGCATCGGCGCAGATCAGCTCGTCGGAACTCATGCGCGCGATCACTTCGGCACGGCGGGTGACACGGAGCTGGAAGCGAGTGCCATTTCGACAGCGCTGCGTGGAGACTCGGCGTCGTTCGAGCTGACCTGGACTGGACGGAGCTTCGCGTGCAGTGTAGAGCCTCTCCGCGCGATATCGGGCGAGATAGAAGGCGCGCTTGGCCTTGCAGTGGATATCACTGAGCGCAAGGTGCTCGAGACACAGCTCACCTACCGGGCGTTCCACGATCCGCTTACCGGCCTCGCGAACCGAGCTCTCTTCCGCGATCGCGTGATGCATGCGCTCAGTCGTATTGGACGCGGCAAGCATGTGGCAATATTGTTCCTCGACCTGGACGATTTCAAAACTGTCAACGACAGTCTCGGGCACACCGAGGGGGACCGCCTCCTTGCAGCGGTTGGATCACGATTGGTGGGCGCGGTGCGCAGCCACGACACCGTCGCGCGCTTTGGTGGCGACGAGTTCGCAATACTTCTTGAAGATCTGGTAAGTACCGAGGAAGCGCTGGATGTAGTAGCGCGAGTGGAAGAGTCGTTGCGCGCTCCGATCGGGTTGCGCGGCCGAGAAGTGAACATCACGGCGAGTCTGGGGCTTGCGCACGCGGCACCCGGCGACGCCGCGGACGAGATGCTCCGAAACGCCGACGTCGCCATGTACTGCTCCAAGGAATCGGGGAGCGCGCGCCATACCGTCTTTGAGCCACGCATGCACGCGGCAATCGTGGACAGGCTGGAGCTGGAGTCGGATCTGCGTGGAGCGTTGGACCGCGAGGAGCTGCACCTGCTATATCAGCCTGTGGTATCGCTCGACACCGGTGCAATCGAAGGGTTTGAGGCACTGTCGCGATGGTCGCACCGAAGCCGCGGCGAACTGACACCACAGCACTTCATCCAGCTGGCGGAGGACACCGGGCTCATTGTTCAGATTGGACGCTGGGTGCTCAACAGCGCGTGCGATGAGCTGGTGCGTTTGCACAAGCTCGCCCGCGACGGCGCCGCCGGCCTGGACGGGAGCCTTCGGATTGGGATCAACATCTCCGGATCGCAACTGGAGCATGAGTCCTTCGTTTCCGACGTCGCAGACGCGCTGGCACGGAGCGGCGCTCCGGCAGCCCACGTGGTACTGGAGTTGACTGAGGGTACGCTCATGCGACGAACAGCGGACACGCTCAAGCGCCTGCACGCGCTCAAGGAGCTCGGCATTCAGTTCGCGATCGACGACTTCGGCACTGGCTACTCTTCGCTCAGTTACCTGCAGCGATTCCCGATTGACGTCCTGAAAGTGGACAAAGCGTTTGTGGAGGGCATTGCGCGGAGCGGCAGCGACGGCGCACTCGCGCGCACGATCCTGGCGCTTGGCGACATGATGAAGGTGCGCACGCTCGCTGAGGGAATCGAGACGCAGGAGCAGTGCGACGCGCTAATTGCGCTGGGTTGCAAGTTTGGACAGGGATACCTGTTCTCGCGGCCGATGGACGGCCGCGACATCGCCGCGTGGGCTGCCGGCCAGGCCGCACGCTGGGAACTTCAACTTCGGAACGCCGCGCGTGCTTCACGGGCCTTGCAGGCTCCCTCGGGACTCGCGCGGTAGTAGCTGAAGTAGCCGCGGCAACGGGCCAAACTTGGTAACGGGCACCAGGCGGCGTACATTGTGCGATGGCCAACTTCGTTGAGCAGCGAATACTAGACCTGAAGGGACGTCGTGCGCTTGTCACCGGCGGATCGCGTGGAATTGGTGCCGCGACGGCGCGACTGCTCGCTGCCGCCGGCGCAGACGTGGTGATCGGCTACAGAACGCGTTCTGACGACGCCAACGCAGTGGCGGAAGAATTGCGCGCGCGCGGCGTCGTCGCGGCGACGGTAGGCACCGACATCGCTACAGCCGACGGCGCGGAGAAGCTCGTCGCTGCAACGATGCACGCGCTGGGAGGCCTGGACATCTTCGTAGGAAATGCGGGGGTGTGGCCGTCCGAAGATGTGCCATTGACCGAAATGCGGGCGGCACGGTGGCATGACACCGTGCGGACAAATCTCGATTCAATCTTCTTTACGACCGCGGCAGTCGCACGAAACATCTCTGATAATGGCCGCATCGTTCTTATATCCAGCACCGCGGGGCAGCGTGGAGAGGCGTTTCACGCCGATTATGCGGCGACCAAGGGTGCGGTCATCTCCATCACCAAGTCGCTGGCTATCGAGTTGGCGCCGCGCGGCGTAACGGTGAACTGCGTTGCACCTGGCTGGGTAGATACTGAAATGATTTCGGACGCCATGCAGCGCGAGGGGGCGGACCGCATCCGCTCTGGGATCCCGCTCGGCCGCATCGCTGCGGCAGGCGACATCGCTGGGCCGATCGTGTTTCTTTGCTCGGAACTGGCACGACACGTGACGGGCGAGATACTAAACGTGAACGGCGGCAGCGTCATGTGCGGCTGAGCGATGCGGCTGATAACGGCGGCTGAGCGATGCGACTGAACACGACTGAACACGACTGAACACGACTGTCAGCCGGCCAGCTCGGCGTGCTGGCAGCGCCGCGAGTGCGGTGCTGCTTCATGGCGAATTCGTAATCACACTGGAGAATCGATATGCGCAGGAACGCTACGTGTTTTGCAGTTGCAGCGATACTCGTCGCCGGGTGCGCGTCGAGCTCCGTGGTGAATCAGCAGCAAGACCCTGTGATGCTGATGCTTAGTGACGGCTCACAGCTTCGCTATGAGAAGGACGTGCGCGTGATCACGACGCCAATTCCGAGTAACCCGGCGACGTCGTGGCCGGCGCTCAACGCCGAATATGCCAAGTTAAAACTGCCAATCACTCAGCGTGACAGCGCGGTATACGCTGTGGCGGCTCAGAACGCGCAGTTCAACGGGAGATTCGACGGCGCTCCCATGGCACGCATCGTCGATTGCGGACTCACACCGCTCGGCTCACAAAGAGCCAACGCGTACAAGGTCTGGCTTACTGTAGTCAGCCAGTTGCAACCGTCCGCCAGCGGCGGC
>JBDTIP010000117.1:0-3567 GCA_039936295.1 Gemmatimonadaceae bacterium | reverse complement strand
ACCGGCTCGGGATATTCGCCCAGCACGCCCATCTTCTTGACAAGCGGATTGCCGTAGAAGACGACGATGCGCTTGCTGGGCAGAATCGAGTTAGGAAGCGGGGTGACGGTGAACGCTGGCTGCGGCGCCACCTTCTTTGACGGCGTGGTGTCGTTCGACGCGTGGGCCTTGGACACCTTGGAGCTCTTCTTGTGAGCCTTGTGGGCGTGCGTCGTATCGACGGCCGCCGCCTGGAACGCGGCGGTTGAGAAATGAACCGTCGCGGAGACGGACGAGTGCGAGGCAGTACGGAACGGAGTGCCGCCGAGTGATGCAGCGGCCAGAAGAGCGAGAAGTATCACGGGGCTTGTAAAGCGGTGCAGGGAGGGAGGCGGAGCGGCACATCAATATAGCGACGTGCAGGAATTGATTGCGTTTTTTTGCACTGCTCCAACGGCGCAATCGATCGCGCGATCAGGGTCGTTCGACCGGGGCGCCGGCTGCGGTCCATTCTCTCCAGCCGCCGGCCATGGAGGCAACGTTGGTGTAGCCCATTTTCTGGACTGCATCGGCGGCGAGCACCGACCTGAAGCCGCCGCCGCAGTACAGGATGATCGCCGCGTCCTTGTCCGGGATCTTGGCTTCTATATCGCGCTCGATGACCCCCTTGCCGATATGCACCGCTCCGGCGATGTGTCCCGCGGTCCATTCGGTATCTTCGCGCACGTCCACGATGTGCACGGCGGGGTTGGAGAGACGCTCGCGTGCTGTGGGAACGTTTACCTCGTGGACGTGAGCACTCACGGAGTCTATCAGCGCCAGAAAAGCCGGTGAATGAGCCATGTCGGAAATTGGTGGAGGGTAAGGACCGTTCTTCAACAATACATCGGGCGAGCCGCCGGTGTCGCCAGCAGGCGTGGACGCTCAGTCCTCGCCATCGAGGACCGGCGCCCCGACTGCGCGGAGCTGGAGTGAGAAAACACTGCCGCCGCCTTCCCTTGCCGCATACACCAGGTGTCCACCCTGGGCCTCTGCGAGCGACCGAGCGATCGCGAGGCCGAGTCCGGTACCGTGCACGGTGCCCGACGTGGAAGTGTGTCGGTAGAACGGCTCAAAGATGTGCTCCGCGTCTGCTGCTGGAACTCCCGGCCCGCGATCCGCTACTGTAAGCTCGAGCCAGTCGTCGATGCGCGTTGCGGCCAGATTTACCGGGGACCCGGGTGGAGAGTACAGCAGGGCATTATCGAGAAGGTTGATGAGAATTCTGAGCGACTCAACAAAATCGAACATTCCAACGAACATGGGGGCCGAGTAATCGATCTCGACGTGGATGCGATCCGCGCCGCCGCTGCCGGTCATTTCGAGAATGGTGGCGCCGACGAGATCTTCCGCCGTGTTGAGCTCGATGGTCACTGGGAATTCGCCGGCGTTCAGTCGCGACATGTCCAGCAGGTGTGCGACCATTTTGCTGAGCCGCTCGGCTTGGGCCACGATGATCGTGGAGTTGGCATCGCCGGAATCGGCAGATTCCTGCGCCAGAGCCTTGATGCTGGTTAGCGGTGTGCGAAGATCGTGTGATACGGAGGCGAGCAGAATGTCCTTGAATCGTGCCGCTTCTCGCAATGCAGCGGCGTGGCTCGCCTCGTTTGACAGTCGCTCTATCTCAGCTGCGCGTGCGCGCGCCTGGGCCGCTTCTTCCTGAGCTCGGACGAGGAGGTACGTAGTTGTCCCGGAAGTCGCGAAGAACGCCGACAACACAATCGCGTCGATGGGCTTGCTCAGCGAGAACGTGTCGAACGGATACTGGAAGTAGTACGAGATGAGTAGCGTAGCGGCGGCCGCGAGGGTGAAGCCGAGCGGGCGGCCGCCGCTCAGGCTTCCGCCGAGGACGACTAGTAGGTATGTGAGAACGACGTGCGCCTGACTCTCCTGTGTTTCGCGAGTCAGGTGCATCACCACGGTAACCAGAATCAGCAAGCCATACCACAGCACGACCGAGAAGGTCGCGCTCGAACGAAGCTTTACGGTTCGTTCCACTTAACCCGTTATGAGAATTCTGGTGTCAGCGGCATTCCGAATCGATAACCGACGCCAGGCTCCGTGATTATGACGCGGGGATGGGTAGGCTCGCGCTCTACCTTGCGGCGAAGATTGGTAATGTGCACGCGCAGATACTGTCGTGCGTCGCCGAATTCTCTGGCCCACACGGCGTCGAACAGCTGCTGGTGCGTGTACACGCGGCCCGGATCAGCGGTTAGTGCGCGCAGGATCGCCCATTCGATTGGAGTGAGTCGCACAGGCTCGCCGTCACGGTGTGCGCGGCGTGACGTGAAGTTGATCGACATGCCGTCTGCTTCGACCGTGCCGGAAGTTCCTGGTCGAGCAGTTCGTGCGCGCCGAATCTGCGCAGCGACGCGCGCCGCAAACTCTGACGTGCTGAACGGCTTGGTGACGTAGTCATCAGCGCCGGCATTGAGCAGTGCGACCTTGTCGGACTCAATGTGGCGCGCCGTGAGCACGACAATCGGCGCAAGCGAGTGTGCTCGAATTGCCCGGCATAGATCGAGGCCGGATTGATCCGGAAGACCGAGATCGAGAACAATCAGGTCTGGCATTTGAGACTTGACGCTGGCGAGTGCGGTGCGGCCGTCGACGGCGTCGAGTACTCGAGCGACTGTTGATCGCAGCGCCGAGTGAACGACGTGGCGAATTTCCGGTTCGTCATCGATGACCAGAACCGTGGCGTCGGTTCTTGTTGGATGCATGACCATTTTGTTAATCCCTGCCACGTAGGCAAGTTCAAGTAGCTCCGATAACCTCTGTACCACTCCAGGTGCAACCGGCATCTAATACCATCGGATCTGATATCCGTGCCGCTTCGACGCACAACATCTCGACGAAATCATCGGGACCCATATCGGCGAGCGACGCGGATCCTTCGAGCCAGGGATTCCAGACCACCCAGTCGCCAAAGCCATCTGCCCCGATGACCGTGGAGCTGGAGCCGATGGCCGAAGCAACCGTCACTTGTCTGGGTCCCGAAGTGTAGATGCGATCCGTCTCGCCCTTGAGACGAAGCTCCGCAGCCTCTTCGACGCACCGAGCACCAGCCGCCATTTTGTCCACGTAAACCAGACCGGCGAGCCCCCGGACCGCTGCGCGTTTGACGTCTGTGACCGCTAAATAGTTATGAAGAGCAGCGGTAAACGAAAAGGGACAATTTCCGGAATTCGTTATCCTGAGCGTTACGGTGAGCATGTCGGCGAGGTTGACCGTGAGCTCGGCGGCAAAGGGGTAAGGCCAGAGTGCGCGGGTTTCGTCGTCGTCGGTGATGCGGAAGGTGGCGCTGGATGCGAGGTGGGATTCCAGGGACCAGCGGCGCGTGCGGAGGAAGCCGTGTTTGGGGAGCGGGCCGATGCCGAACTGGGGGAAGATGACTGGAATTCCACCGCGGATCGCTTGGCCAGGTCCAAACCTGGCGCGGGAGCTTAGGTAAAGCCGCTCTAGTCCGCTCGCGTCGACCCAGCTCACGACGTGGGCGCCATGGTAGGTGATACGGGCGGAAGATCCCGACGGATGGGCGAGCGT
>JBDTIP010000116.1:0-3906 GCA_039936295.1 Gemmatimonadaceae bacterium | reverse complement strand
GCACGAAACTCGGTGCATTGGCCCATCCAAACATCTTGGCCAGTCTTGCCTCGAAATCCTTGTTGCCGAACACGCCGAGCCCGGTCGTCCAGATGATCAGATACGCGACCGTGGCGTAGCCGAGCGGTATGAGAAACCCAGTCAGTTCCCATCGCGTCTCGCCCCAGTTCCAGCCGAGGATTCCGTAGTCCAGGCCCGCGATCCTGCAAGTGAGAAGCGCGGAGATCGCAGGGCACCACATGAGGCCGAGGACGTACAGGCCCCCGCCTCCTCCGACGTGGCCGCTCGTGAGGATCAGAGCGTAGAAGATGGAACTGAGTGCGAGCGTTAGCACCAGATAGAGGCCTATTCTGGAACCCTGAGTCTCGAACTTCACTGGCGTGCTCCCGGTTTGCAGGTGGGGCTGGTCGCGGGAGAATATGGGCGGTAATCAGGGATAGCGCGAGCAGGGCCGTGATCTCTGGTTCCAAACACCGGAACGACTGCGGCTAGGAGGCGAAAGTCAGCCAGGTTTGGCGCAGCGTCGCGTGGCTGATCGCAATGCGGTCGCCGCGAGGGCGATGCACTCGGGCGATGCACTCGGGCGATGCACTCGGGCGATGCACTCGGGCGATGCACTCGGGCTGATGCTACTCCCCTCGCCGGGTTTGTACACGCTACATTGGCCGGATAGCAATACTGCCTGACAACCAAACGGGCGAACACTGAAGTGCCTCCAATGGTAAACTCCACGTCCACACCACCCCGCAAAGCTGAACGCGCCGCGATCGGCGCGCTCATGGGTCTCGTCGCCTGCTTTGTGCTATCCAGCCTTCTCTTACCAGGGTTCAATCGCTGGCGCACGGCGGCATGCGTCCTGGGTGCGCTGATTGGGGTCGCAGTCTACTACAAATCGACTCTCGTCGCCTGGGCGCTCCTCCTGGTGTCGCTCGCGGCATGGTGCGTCGTGGCGGCCTCGCCGATCGCGCGCGCTGTCAGCAACGGTCTCGTTCGCACCGATTCACTTCCACAATCCGTCGACGCTGTCGTCGTTCTATCAGGTGGCGTGAGCCATGACGGAATGCTCAGCAGCGAGGCACTTGACCGATTGCTCAAGGGAGTGGCGTTGATTCGCGAAGGGATTTCATCCACCATCGTGATCACTCGACCTCATCCTCTGAAAGATCAATCGATCACGACGGACGCGGACCAACGGCGGATCATCGCGCTGCTCCCAGGGTCACCTCGGATCATTGTGGTCGACAGCGTAGTAAGCACGCGCACCGAGGCTCTTGGCACAGCGCGCGAGCTACCGCCGGCGACCTCGCACACCATTGCCGTCGTCACATCACCACTTCATACTCGCCGTGCATGCCGAGTGTTTGAGCATGTTGGTTACAAGGTGATCTGCGTGCCGTCGGAGTCGCGCGATTTCGCGCTGCACTCGCTTTCCAGTGTGGCCGACCGGCTCGGCGCGTTCCAAATGGCGGTGTCGGAGCGCCTCGCTTTCGCGCTTTACCGGTATCGAGGCTGGGTGTAAGAACCCGGAACGACGTTAGTTCATTCGTGGGTCGGAGTCACGATTCCGGGCGGCAGGCCAGTTGGCGCGGTTGGAAGAGCAAGCACCGGCGCGTCATGAATGATCTTGCCGCCAAGGAAAGCGGTGTATGCTACCGATCCAAATGCAGCTATCGCACCCACCAACACTGTCGCGCGAATCCAGACGGGAATGACTTCATCGCGTCGCCTGAGTGCACGCCACCAGCCGTAGGCGCTGAGGACACCGACAATCAGTATGATGGTCATTGCAATCCCCGCTGCATTGTCGTGCGCGTCAATCACGCCGGACTTGATGTACCAAGGATCGTGCAGCGCGTGGTCTGCCTTGTCGCCGGTGAAGTGCACAGGATAGACGACAAGTCCAGCCATGGTGAGAGTGCCCATCGCATACAACCATAACCCGCGTCGTCTCAACAACACTGCGCCAATAGCGGCGGCCAATCCCATTGTGGCCAGAACCACTGGGAAGTGGTTGATCAAGAGGTGCACATACGGCCAAGTGAGTGTCGGCATACTGGAATGGTTGAAATGTGGCGGCCTGACTATCGGCGCCCTCGCAGCACACCGCGTTCAAAGCTGATGAAAGTTACGAAAGTCGACCACTTCGGCGCAATCGGGGGAATTCGGACCCTGCGGTCGGGGGGATGCCGCGATGGTCTCAGGGGAATACCGACATCATGCGATCCTGCGAGCCGACCTCTGCCAGGGGTGAGAAGCGAGCTACGGCTTCTGCGCTTCGGGCACCGGCCCCTCCGGCTTTGCCTTGGTCACCGGATGTTGAAAGTTCATTTGATAGTGCTTCCGCTGTTCACGTGATATCGCGAGCATACCCTTAAGTTCTACCACAAGGTCGCGTTGCATGGGTGAGAGAACCGCGGCTGCAATCTCCGGCTGTTCCCAGAATATTCGCTGATATTCCTTGTCCGCCTTTGCCACGCTGTCCAGCTCTGCCTTGCCAGGATCGCGGGTGGTACCGGCGGCAAGATAATTCCCCAATGGGCGATACACGGCTCGTACTTGCGCGCTGAAAACCGAATCGCGCTGCAACAGCTCCGTAATCTGGCCGCGGCTCAGGAAGAGCGAGTCGCTGTTCCCGAGCAACACTTTGTATATGTCCGATGACTGGCCGAGGTACAGATCTATGATGGATTCAGCGGAACGTCTCGTGAAGCCATTCGGCCCCCGCACCGGCTCAATCGCGCGACGCAATTTCTGCAAGCTATAGTCGACCGACAGGTCGATGCTGAAGTCGATGGATATCCGGAATGGGTTCCGCGTAAGCGTATTTGTCGTGCGCGTATCCGCGAAGCGGGGATTCACATTGTACGAGAACTGCCTGGTCGCGGGATCGAACCCACGCGGGACAAGCAGCACGGGGTCGACGAACGGTTGCGATCCCCAACCGTGCAGCGAGTTCGCTCCGTGCAGTAGTTGGTCAACGCCACCCAAAACGTTCTCAAAATAAATGGTCGGTGTAACCCTGTTATGGAACCATTTGCTGCGGAACGGCGGCTGCCACTGCATGTTCAGTAGCGCGCTCCACGGTCCTCGGCAGCCGTTGCGTGGGGCGACGCGTCCGAGGTTGTCACGCAGGCAGTTCTTCGCGGTGCCGGATCCGCTCGCCATGAGCGAACGCAACTGGCTTGCAAGTGCTGGGTCGGTTGCGAGCGCCGGATTCGGTATGAACGCACGATCGCCATACAATCCGTCCCCATTCGGATCGCCCGCCACGATCGGAGTGAATGGCAGCCCCGACTGCGCTCGAGTGAACATCGTGAAATAACCGGCGTGTCGAACAGAAAACGCGAGACTCCACACGATAACGTGACGAGCATCGTAGTTGGACGGTGCCCATTCCCGTACGCGAGGATCACCAAACGCCGCGCCATCAAATCCGCGATACTGACGACGAGAATCCTGCAGCGTGTATGACAGCGACGTGAAGAGATTGTGACTGTTCCTGAACTTCGTTATGTCCGGTGATATTGTCGTGGTGAACTGGCCGCCATAGCCGCGCAGATCACTCGTACGCATCGTCACGCGCCCAAACTCTGGTGTCAATCGCGACTGCGTTGGCGAGACGTTTCCACTTCCGGGATCGATCCCGGCAGTTGATACGAATACGGGGCGATTGCCTTCGCCAGCGAGCGTAAATTGCGACGTACCGTCGAAGTTGACGTCAACCGTGCTCGGCTGCGACAGATCATAGGAACCGAGTACGCCGGCCTTCAGGAGCCAGCTGTTGATGTTGGATGACCAGTCGAGCGACGCGCGCCAGCTACGCGGCACATCGTACGATGGGCTGATGATCGATACGGGTGGCGACGCGTCTGCAAGGATACCGGACCCGTTTACGCAGCCTGTGGG
>JBDTIP010000115.1:0-8015 GCA_039936295.1 Gemmatimonadaceae bacterium | reverse complement strand
TCGATCTGAAGAGGTTCGAGACTACAGAGATTCTGCAGATTCCCAATGCGGCCGGCGGTCACGCGTCGCCATTTGCGACACCGGACACGAAGTACGTCGTCTCGGCAACTCGGTTCAGCGTTCCGATCCCGCAGAAAGATGTTCCCATCAACAGTTACAAGCAGAACTTCAAGGGAACCATCACTTTTGTCACTGCCGACAAGCCCGGCAAGATGGACGTCGCATTCCAGATAATGATGCCAGGATTCGACTACGACCTGGGTCATTCTGGCAAGGGGCCATCCGACGGATGGTTCTTCTTCACGACATACAACTCCGAGGAAGCGAACACCAAGCTCGAAGTGAACGCTTCACAGAATGACAAGGACTACATCGCGGCGATCAACTACAAGCGTGCTGAGGAGTGCATCGCCCAAGGCAAGGGGAAGAAGTTTGGTGGTAGTTATGTGCACAACTATGTGGATCCGGCGACTCGCATCGCGAAGAGTGAAACGAAGACCGGCGTGACGATGCTGTACCCGGCCGACTGCGACGGGTTAGCCTACTATCTCCCGACGCCCAAGTCTCCACACGGCGTGGATATCGACCCCAGCGGCGAGTACATAGTCGCGGGTGGCAAGCTTGCCACGATCATCCCCGTGCACTCGTACAGCAGAATGATCAAGGCAATTGCGGACAAGGCATTCGAAAAGACTATCGACGGTATCCCGGTTATCAAGTACGATGCGGTCATCGCCGGAGAGGTAAAGAATCCCGGGCTCGGCCCGTTGCACACCGAATTCGATGGCAAGGGCAACGCCTACACCTCGATGTTCATCTCGTCCGAGGTCGTGAAGTGGAGGCTTGGTACATGGAAGGTGCTGGATCGCATTCCGGTCTACTATTCAGTCGGCCACGTGATGATTCCGGGCGGCGATAGCCGGCATCCGTGGGGCAAGTATCTGCTTGCGCTCGACAAGATCACAAAGGATCGCTACCTGCCAACCGGCCCGGAAGGTTCACGGGCGGCGCAGTTGATAGACATCAGCGGCGACAAGATGAAAATGTTACTCGACTTCCCGACAGTGGGTGAGCCGCACTATGCGCAGGCTGTTCCGGCGTCGCTGTTGCGACCAGGTTCGATCAAGTTCGAGAAGTTGTCGGACAACAAGAACCCGAACGTGACGACCTCCGAGGCTGCAGGCGGAATTACTCGCACCGGTAAGCGCGTGGATGTCAGGATGATCGCCATTCGCAGCCACTTTGCGCCCGATAACCTCGAAGGCATCGAGCTGGGCGACACGGTTTACTTCCACGTCACGAATATCGAACAGGACTGGGACATCGCGCACGGATTTGCGGTGTTCGGAGCGAACACGTCTGGCGTAACACTACCGCCTGGCGAGACCAGGACGGTGAAGTGGGTACCTCAGTCGATCGGTATTTTCCCCTTCTACTGCACAGACTTCTGTTCTGCGCTACACCAGGAGATGCAGGGGTACGTACGGGTATCGTCGCCCGCCATGCACGTCCCGCTTTCGGCAAACGTGAGCAAGAGCGCGCAGATCCGGGACGGAAAGGTGTCGACTGGAGGCGAGAAATAATGCAACACGCAGAGACGCGTAGCGCCTATCTTGAAGCGCCTTCGGCAGCCGTGCTGGCAAGCTCGCCATCCAAGGTAGTGGAGGTGCGTGGTGAAGTACGCATGCCGATCCTCGCGCGAGCACTCATGGCGCTCGCATCGCTCGCTCTTGTCGGACTCTTCTTTGTGCCCCTGTGGCGCGTGCAACTCGTCGCGCCGCAGTACCCCGAAGGGCTCGGGATGCGAATCAGCATCAGCAACGTGCGCGGGGCGTCCATCAACGATCTGACCAACATCAACGGTCTCAATCATTACATCGGCATGAAGCGTATCACGCCGTCGGCGATCCCGGAACTCCGCTACATGCCGTGGATCGTTGGTGCCCTGATCGTTTTCGGGCTTCTCGCGACTCTAATGGCTCGCCGCAAGCTCCTTATTGCGTGGCTTGCGACCTTTCTGGTCATCGGCATCGCAGGGCTGATCGACTTCTGGCGATGGGAGTACGACTACGGTCACAACATCGATTTCCAACATGCGATAATCAAGATACCGGGAATGAACTACCAGCCGCCGCTCATGGGTGTGAAGCAGTTGTTGAACTTCACGGCCGTATCATGGCCCGACATCGGCGCCTGGGTGGCTCTGGGAGCGTTTGGGCTGGCGGCGATCGCGTTGCTTGTGACACGACGAACGCTACGAGTAAATGCGTCGCTCGCCACACAGAGCTGAAATGTCCCGCGCGCAACTGCGGCCCGCAACAACTGTCATGGTGACAATTTTCTTCGCCACGATAGTTGTCGCGTCGGCCCCTCGCGCTGGATCCGCTCAGAGTAGCAGCCGTGCTGGCCGCGCGGCGCCATCAATCGTCAACGTGTCACCCGCCGGCCCCGTGCGCAGTGTTACCGCGGCGCTCGCATTGGTGGTGCGCGGCGGTACGATCATCGTGCACCCGGGGACGTATCGTGACACCACGATCGTCGTCAGCAGGCCCGTTACAATCATCGGTGAGAATTACCCCGTCCTGGACGGCGAGTCCAAGCGACAGATCATGACGGTCACCGCGGATAGCGTTACTCTGCGCGGTCTCGAATTCCGAAATGTGGGAGTCGCCTACACGGAAGATCTCGCGGCGATCAAGGTTGTTCGCGGGCGCAACTGCCTGATCACGGGTAATCGAATTATCAATGCGTTCTTCGGGATTTATCTCCAAGAGGCATCCAACTGCACGGTTGAGAGAAACGTGATTTCGGCGTCGCATGAACGCGACGCGACTTCGGGTAATGGAATACATCTCTGGCATTCCCGCGACATAACCATCGTGGGCAACAGGATATCGGGCCAGCGCGATGGGATCTACTTCGAGTTTGTCCGGCAGGCACATGTGCGAGACAACCTGAGTGAGAACAATATCCGCTATGGCCTGCACTTCATGTTCTCTGATAGCTGCGACTATGAGAACAACACGTTCCGGCATAACGGAGCTGGCGTTGCGGTCATGTACACTCACAACGTGCAGATGATCGGCAATCGCTTCCTGGACAATACGGGCGCCGCTGCCTACGGCTTGCTGCTCAAGGAAATAGCTGACAGCCGGCTGGTAAACAACGTGTTTGCGCACAACACATCAGGCCTTTCCGCCGACGGCGCGACAAGGCTGTACGCAAGCCATAACACCTTTCTGAACAACGGCTGGGCGCTCAAGCTGCAATCGAGCACAGAGGACGCAGTCTTCACGGGCAACAACTTTGCTGGCAACACGTTTGACGTGAGCACCAATAGCCGGTCTACAACCTCGAAGTTCATCGGCAACTACTGGTCAGCCTATGAGGGCTATGATCTCGATCACGACGGCAAGGGCGACGTGCCGTACCATCCGGTGCGACTTACGTCGGTCGTTGTCGCGCAATACGAGCCAGCGCTCATTCTATTGCGGAGCAATTTCCTGGAACTGATGGACGCCGCAGAGCGCGTGATTCCAGCGCTTACCCCGGCAACCCTTCAGGACTCCGCCCCTTCAATGCGGTGGGTAAAGTGAACCAGCCAAAGATACAGGTCACCAGTCTGTCAAAGCGCTTCGGTGCGCTCAGCGTCCTCCGCTCGGTAGATATGGCGGCCGGGAAAGGCCGAGTGATCGCGATAGTCGGCCCCAACGGCGCCGGCAAGACGACGCTCATCAAGTCGATGCTCGGCCTGACTACACCCGACGCTGGAACCATCGAGATCGATGGCATCGACATCATCGGCCAGGATGAGTATCGCTCAAGAATTGGTTACATGCCGCAGATTGCCCGGTTCCCAGAAAATCTCAGGGGGATCGAACTCATGGCCATGCTGAAAGATCTGCGTGGCTCGCACGCTGAACTGGACATGGAACTCGTCGACTCCTTTGGACTCGGCGCCGCGTTGCAACAGCCTCTGCGCGTGCTTTCCGGTGGAACTCGGCAGAAGGTCAATGCCGCGATGGCATTTCTATTCGCTCCCGAGCTGCTGATATTTGACGAGCCCACAGCGGGCCTCGATCCCCTGGCGAGCAGCATACTCAAGGACAAGATTCTCTCCGAGCGTGGCGACGGCAAGACGGTCGTTGTGACGTCGCACATAATGAACGAGCTCGAAGAGCTTGCCGACGATGTGGCGTTCCTGCTTGAAGGACGCGTCGCATTCGTTGGCACACTCGACGACCTGAAGCGCGTGACGGGTCAGGTGACCCTCGAGCGCTCGGTCGCGACCATGATGACTCGCGGCCTGGTGAAGGAGGCAGCATGAACACCATAGCCAAGGTGCTGAGATACCAGGCGCGAGACGCGGTGCGCAGTCGCTGGCTGATTGGTTACGCAATTTTCTTCGCTCTCATAACCGAAGGTCTGCTTCGTTTCAGCGGTGATCCCGTAAAGGCTGAGCTCAGCCTGGTCAGCGTGGTGTTGTTCGTGGTCCCGCTCGTAGCGATTGTGTTCGGAACCGTGTATCTGTACAACGCGCGCGAGTTCGTAGAGCTGATTCTCGCTCAGCCAGTGAGCCGCGGGCAGACATATCTCGGGTTGTATCTCGGATTGGCGCTACCACTCGTGCTCGCGTTTGTCCTTGGCCTCGGAATCCCGTTCCTGGTTTACGGGATCGATTCGGCCGCGTGGGCAACCGTGGTTGCGCTACTCGGTGCCGGAATCGTGTTGACGGTGATATTTACCGGAATCGCGACGTCAATCGCTGTTCGATGCGAGGATCGCCTTCGCGGACTCGGTACTGCGATCGGCGCATGGTTATTGCTCACAGTCGTTTATGACGGGATTGTCCTGTTCATACTAGCCGTCATGTCCGACTACCCGCTGGAGCGCGCAACACTGGCGATGATGATGGCCAATCCGATCGACATCGCGCGGGTCGGATTGCTGATGCGGTTCGACACAGCCGCGATGATGGGCTATACCGGTGCCGTATTCCTGAAATTCTTCGGCGGCACCGTTGGGATGGCGGTAACGATTGCCGCGCTTACCGTATGGGTTTCAGCGCCCATCGCGCTCGGAATGCGCGTGTTTCAACGCAAGGATTTCTGAAACGCACCGTTGAAGTCGTTCAAATCACTCCTCCACAACCAACCTTTGAGAAAAGCATGACCCCAGTTCGTACACTATTCGGTATCGTCGCCGCAGCCATGTTCACGATCGCCTGCGGCGGCAAGGAAAATGCAACCCCGGGAGCCGACACCAGTTCTGCGACCGCAAGCTCGACGGGCGCCGCCGCTTCGAGTGGGCCGGTGGCGACGCCTACGGGAAAGGTCGTTGTGGTCGAGCTCAACAGTGATGAAAAGGGCAACTACTTCAAGCCAGCGAAGTTCGAAGTGCATCGCGGTGATGTGATTCGCTTCACGCTCAAGACAGGCGTTCACAACATCGACTTCCTTCCCGATTCGAACCCGGGGAAGACAAACCTCCCGCACGCGAGCGACATGTTGCAGCTCCCTGGTCAGACGCTCGATATACCCGTCAACCTGGCGCCCGGAAAGTACTACTTTCAGTGCGACCCACACGCCGCGACGGGCATGATGGGACACCTTGAGGTTGAGCACTGACCAGTGCTGAGGTAGCGCCAAAGGACGCATCGGCCGGGCTGCGTAGGATCGCGGGTCACCCTGCCTTAGTTCCGGGTGCCGCCGCCATTGCAGTCCTCGCCGGAGCGATCGCGTGGGCGGTCGGCGCTCCGCTCTGGCCGGATCGTATATGGCTCATCGCGCTCGTCGTGACTGGCGCGGTCGTCGTTAGCGGTACGATCAGAGGCGCGCTACACGGAAGGTGGGCGTCGGATGTGGTCGCAACGCTGGCGATCATCACCGCGGCGGTCATGAACCAGCCGCTGGCAGGCCTGATAGTTGTTGTGATGCAGACCGGCGGCGAAGCCCTCGAGCGATACGCCGAAGGGCGCGCGTCGCGTGCAGTTCAGCAACTCGAAGCCGACCGGCCTGAGTTTGCGCACGTCATGCGCGATGGCGAGGTCGTAGACGTTCGCGCCAACGATGTGCTGGTTGGTGATACGATCGTCATACGACCAGCGGAGCTCGTCCCGTGCGATGGCGTGGTGACCGAAGGCACTTCGGAGCTCGATACCTCACGCCTGACAGGCGAATCCGTCCCGCGATCCGTCGAACCCGGTGCGACTGTCGGCAGCGGCAGCGTGAATGGCGAGCGCATGTTTCACATGCGCGCCACCGCGATCGCCGAAGCGAGCCAGTACGAACAGATTGTGCAGCTGGTGCGTGCGGCCCTCAAGACAAAAGCACCGTTTCAGAGAGTCGCTGATCGGTACGCGGTCTGGTTCACGCCAATTACCCTCGTCGTAGCGATCGGCGCTGCTGTTGCGTCAGGCGACTACGAGCGTTTTCTTGCCGTATTGGTCGTCGCAACGCCATGCCCGCTCATTCTCGCACCACCGATCGCCATCATTGGCGGGATAAATCGCGCCGCTAAGCGCCAGATCATCGTCCGAAACGGTGCCGCCATCGAGCGGCTTGCGACCGCGAATGTGGCAGTGCTCGACAAGACGGGCACTCTCACTGTCGGCAAGCCGGTTGTACGGGATGTCATTCCATCGCCTCCGTTCACACGCGCCGACGTGTTGCGGCTCGCTGGAGCTGTGGAGCAGGGCGCCGCGCATCTCCTCGCACGCACGCTGGTCGACGCGGCGCGGGCTGAGAACTCGCCACTTCCCCCGGTCACCGACGTCGCCGAGACTGCTGGTAGCGGCGTATCCGGCCGCGTCGGCGATGACCTGGTCGCGGTAGGCGCGCACAACTACATCCGGCAACAGCTGACAACGACTGGCGAAGATGTTGCCACTGAATCATCCAGCGGTCTCCGGGCGTACGTAGCGATCAACGGCCGCTTCGCCGGGACGATCGCATACGACGATCAGATACGAAGCGACGTGCCGGCGATCCTCGCGGATCTCCATGCGCTGGATATCCAGCGGGTACTGATGCTTTCTGGCGATCATGAAGACAATACGAACGCGGTAGCGGCCACTCTCGGAATCCATGAAGTTCGCGGCGACATGACGCCGGCAGACAAGGTTGCCGTCGTGAAAGATCTTGTCTCAGCCGGTGATCGCGTTTTGATGGTTGGTGATGGCACCAACGACGCGCCAGCACTCAGTGCTGCAACGGTCGGAATCGCTCTGGCAGGTCACGGCGGCGGCGTGACAACCGAAGCTGCCGATCTGGTGATATTGGTCGACGAGCTCAATCGCGTTCCGATCGCCATTCGAATCGCACGCCGGAGCATGAAGATCGCCCACGAGAGCATCTGGGCTGGACTCGGACTGAGCGGAATTGCGATGTTATTCGCCGCCGCAGGAAAAATTGCGCCGATTCCTGGCGCGTTGCTTCAGGAAGTGATCGACATTGCGGTGATACTCAACGCGCTACGAGCGAGTGTCGCGCCCCGAGGGTCGACTCAGACGCCGAGCAGGTAGTCAACGACGTCGGCCGCGGAATAGTGCGTTCGAGAGCCGACGAAAGTATGAATACTTCGTAGATCGTCACCACTCGTGAGCAGAGGCGGCTCGGCCAAACCTCCATCCCTCAGTTGAGCCTGTCCGATGTTGGACGTCAGCCCGTTGCACAAGCACTCGCGTCCTTCGGTCTCTTCAACCGATCCTCCTTTCTTCACGTACGCGTCAACAGGCTCGGCGGGACAACGATACCCAATGCGGCCGCCGGGATCGTTGGGGTCGCGATAAGCGGTGCGTAGATATCCAAGGTCGCACTTGCGCACACGTCGTGGCCCGTCGTCATGATCTCCCTTCCAGCGTACGACCTTGAACGGATATCCGGTTGGGGAAGCGCGTGGATCGGTGACAATATCGATCTCGCCGCGGGCCGCGTGCTGCAGCACTTCGTCCTTGAGTGACTGGGCGATTCCAGATTCCTCGCAGTACGCGAAGAGCGTACCGACCTGAATCCCCG